>NZ_SJOR01000020.1:0-35415 GCF_012027715.1 Massilimicrobiota sp. SW1139
GCAGAATTTACTGCTTCTTTTCTATTTCAATAACATAAGGTGCTTTCTTTTTATTTAACATTTGAAAGCACGAAACATGAAACTGATGAGAATCTAACTGTGATACATATTCATGAATCCATAAACTTTCCTGATATCCTTCTTCATGACCAGGATAAACAACAATAAAAAGAGCTTTTTTCATCATTTCAATAGCTTGACAGACAGCCTTTTGAGTAGACGGCAATGTTGTTGTAATATGATGAGAAGCCTGCGGTAAATAGCCAAGATTAAATATTCCTATATCAAATGATGAAAAATACTGTTTCATATTTTCATGACTATCTAAGATCAGTTGCACATGTTGTCTATCTCCTAAACGTTTTTTTGTATTTTCCAATGCTTCAGGCTGTATATCAAAAGCATAGACCTTTGGACACTGTTCAGCCAAAAAAAGTGTATCATGACCATTTCCCATAGTAAAATCAACACCCACCTGAAAAGAATACGTTGATATTCTTTGATGAACATATTCAACCATCGTTAACATACTATGATCACCCTTTCTTATACATCGACCACTGACATTGATAATCTTTATAGATCACAACAAGATAATGATCTTGAATTTCTTCTACAACTGCATATCTAAATAACAGCTCAGAATCAAGCTGATATTTTTGTGAAAGTTCTCTTAAAACCTGTTTTTTTGATTGTGGAGTTAAAGTAGGCTGATACCATTTTTTAGGTTTCACTTTAAACTGCAATAAATAATCCATAATCAATAAATCATGATACTTTTCAGGTAAGTAGGAATCCAAATAAAGATAAAGTTCATCTAACTGATAACCAATTTTTTTATATTGTTTTTCATAATAAAAACATGAAAGATCATAAAAGAACGCAAATGGCGAAGAAACATCATCCATCACCGCATTCATTGTATGTACAAAACGCCCACTATTCCAGTATTTCTCTAACATATCTTCAGCCATATGAATCTTTTCCATATCATCATGAGATAACCATTTGTTTTCCAGCATTTCATAAGGAGGCTCTTTTTGATAGACATACCCATAATCTTTGGCATCATTACGTAATGATGTCCCTCTTAATAGTTTTAAAAAGCCCAATTGTAATTCTTTTGCACGAAAAGCAAAAACATCATCAAATGATTGAGCAAATCTTTCATATGTTTCATATGGCAAACCAGCAATGAGATCTAAATGCAAATCACATTGACCATCTTGCATTAACATAGTGATCACTTCACTTAAACGTTTAAAATTCTGAATTCTTTTGACTGCGCGATTTGTCGGTTCGTAAGTTGATTGAATTCCTATTTCAAATCTCAATAATCCCTTTGGTGCTTTCTCTCTAATAAAATCAATAATTTTTTGATTGAGGACATCCGCATTAATTTCAAATTGAAATTGCTGTCCTTCTTGATAATGTTTAAAAATATAATCTAAAATCATAATAGCATGATTTGCATCAGCATTAAAACTACGATCAAGAAATTTAATTGTTTTGGCTGAACTATGACAAATCAAATTGAGTTGTCTTTTGAGATAATCTTCACTAAAAAATCTAAGTCCCTGTTCTAATGAAGATAAACAATATTGACATTGAAATGGACACCCTCGACTTGTTTCAAAATATAAGATACGTTTACCCATATCTTTTTGATCTTGTGGTAAACAATACGGAGAATCTAAGGATTCTACATATTTTAAATCTGCAACAGCTACTGTTGATGAGATATGCCCACGATAACTGACACCTGGTAAACATACATCCTGTTTCTTTTCTAAAGCTTCTAATAATTGAGGAAATATTTCTTCCCCTTCACCACTTAAAATATAATCTACTGGTATATGCTCTAAAAAGTACTGTGGTTCGTAAGTGACCTCAGGTCCCCCTAAAGCAAGAATAATATCAGGTTGTCTTTGACGTAACATATGGCATAGCTTATCAATATATTCAATATTCCATATATAACAAGAAAACGCAATCATATCTAAATGCATTGATAATAAATCATCAACAATATGTTCAAGTGAATCCTTAATTGTATATTCTTTAAAATCAACATCAAAGCGATGATAAGAAGCTACATAAAGCAAACGCAATGATAATGACGTATGAATATATTTTGAATTGAGAGTTGTTATTAATGTTTTCATGATTTTCTCCTAAAAAATAATCTAGGGATAACCCTAGATTATTGACCTTTCTTAATATCAGGGATAACCCCTTTATTTAAGCAATATTCTTCTAATGTCCAGCCATTATTAAAGATTTCTTTTGCTGCTTCTTTTCCAACATATCTAAAATGCCATGGTTCATTAGCAATACCTGTAATACCAGCTTTATCTTCTTCATATCTTAAAATAAAACCATATTTATAAGAATTTGCTACACACCATTTATAATCAGGTTTATAACCAAAACGACTATTTTCAATACCATTTAATTTATCATCAATAACAGCCTGACATGTTAAATCAACACCTAATCCTGTCTGATGTTCACTTCCTCCTGGTTCAGCAACTAAACTTGCTGCAGTTACAGGATCATATTTATTGAAGTAATCATCATATGTTGCCTTTTGATCTGTATATGAACGATAAGCACTATTCACAACCAAATCATAACCTTCTTTTTTAGCAGCATCAAACATTTCTACTAAAGCATTAGCAGCTTCTTTTCTCAATCTTGGATCGTCACAATCAGATGCCACCTTCACCTTATCAGGATCTGGATTCACTAAATCAGATGGTTCATAATTAGCTGGTAAATAGAATCCTTTTTTCACTAATGTTAAAACATCATCTGGATTTTGAATAGTATAAGGTTGATCAACTTCATTTTCAGAAATAATAAATGGATATGTTGTAATCAATACAGCATAATTATAATTTTTATTTTCTTCATATGATTCCATGTATTGATCAATATCTTCAAAAACAAATCCTTTGACTTGCATAAATGGTTCAATTTGGGCATAAGTATATTGTTTATCTACCAAATGTTTAACTTCATTCACACCTGCGGTTTTTAAAACTTCCCAAATCTGATCATTTGAATAATTAAGCGTTGTTAATTTAGGAACATAATTATCAAAAATATTATCTACAGTTGAAATAACTTCTTTCACTTGCATATCCTTATGTAAGGATAGATATTTTTCATATTCATCATAATATTGAACTTTTTGACTTTGGCTCAACCATTGTGAAATATGTTCCAATTTATCATATGATAAGATTTCATCAACTTCGTTATTTTCTAACGCAAGTATTTCACTTTGTTGTGAAAAAGAATAACCTTTAAAAGCCAATTGAATACGACTAAAATTAAACCATACAATAACTCCAATCACAATTGCAACAACAATACCGATAATAGCAATTCTATCCCAACGTATTCTTGGATGCCTTGATGGAGAATACGAACTATAATATGTATATCTTTTACCTCTATTAAATCTCATAATCTACCTCTTTTCTACGTCTTATAGTTTAACATATTCATCGCTATAATTCTACATTTTCAGCGAATTTCACATGATTAAAAAAATGACATGATATAATATTATTGCAATCTGAACATAATTATGTTATTTTATTTGTTGTATATAAAGGAGGTTTCTCTATGCATTTTGTGATTTGTATGTTTATTGCATTTATCTGCCTCATTACAGCTGTATTATTTGCAGAAGTTTTTCCTAAATGGTTTAAAGCTGTTCTTGCCTTACTAGGAAGTGCGACTGCCGGATATGCAATTGCAATATTTATTAGAAAAATAGCCATGTGGACAAAAGCGTTCAGTAAACCTGAACTTTTACCTACTGCAGGTATCTGTGCAGCAATTATGCTTATTATTGTCATCATTGTGGTCTTTATTCTTAACAAGAGAAAAACAAAAACAGCATAAAAAAACAATCTTTATTATAGAGATTGTTTTTTTTATAATCTTTATAGAAACTTAACATAAATTTCATCTTGAACCTTTTGAAATCATATATAATAAACACATAAGGAAGTGAAATTTATGGAGTATGCATATAAGGAATATTATCTAGGCGCATTAACAATGTCAGTGATTGCCTGTATCGGTTCATTATTGAGTGTAGTCAATCTGATTCCTTTATTGATTACTTATCAGTTAATCGAAAAAGCCAGTCACCGTGGACTTCCACATTCTTCGTCTAAAATTCTATCCACAATCTTTCAGACAGCTATCATGTTAACATTGTTAATCACAGTTTTATATTTGAGTTTTCAGTGGTGATCGTCAGATGACCACTTTATTTTTTGGGTATATAAACACTGACACTTCCATCTTGAACAGTAAACAGTCCATACCCTTTGTCATCAATAGTGACAGTTTCATTGACATTTTCTAAATAGTCATAAAATATCTGATTTTGATATTGCTGCCCTACATACATGTACAGTTGTCCACCATTTTGATTGGTCATAATGCAAGCCAATCCATAAGCTTCTCGTGTCCATCCTATGATATGACGATCATAAAAATAATCATTTTGTTGACCATAGGCATAATGTTGACGTAAATATAAAAGACGATCTATAACCTGATTTTGTCCTGATAAAGAAGGTTTTTCAATTCCATAATAATCACCATAAAAGATGCAAGGATAACCATCCTTTCTTAGCAAAATCAAGGCATAGGCCAGTGGTTTAAACCAATCTAAAACCCATGATTGTAAACCTTGCAGGGGTTGTGTATCATGATTATCAACAAATGTGACAGCATTCATGCAGGCTTTTTGAACCAATGTGTTATTAAAAATTTGGGACATATCATATTGTCCAAAGCTACGTGAGGCTTCATAAAAATGATAATGCAAAGGAACATCAAATAATGATAATGAATAATTCACTTCACTGAGATATTGAAGTAATTTTTGTACATCACCATGCCAATATTCTCCCACTGTAAATAATTCTTGGTGTGTATACTGTCGCATATGATAAAGCCAATCCTGATAAAATGATGCATTAATATGTTTAACTGCATCCAATCTAAAACCATCTATATGTGTTGTATCTAAGTACCATTCTCCCCATCTTTTAAGTTCACTTACAACACGAGGATTTGAAAAATCTAAATCTGCTCCCATTAAATAATCATAATTTCCATTTTCATTATCAACCTGTGAGTCCCATGTTTTATCCTGAAACAAGAAAGTAGCATGACGTTTTGTTTTGGCATCATAATCTATGCCATCAAAACAACTCCAATCCCATGTAAAATCACTATATTTTTGATGACGATTGGGAAAAGTAAAAAGAGTCGGAACTTGAATCCATTCATTTTGTCTTTCAATATCATAGGTATCATGTTGATTGACTTCACTCGCTTTCACATCTTCATAGCCATCAGCACCCATTTTATGATTCAATACAATATCCCCATAAACCTGTATGCCGACTTGTTGCAGGGCCTGGATCGCTTGTAAGTATTCATCTTTGGTTCCATATTTTGTTGGAACACTTCCTTTTTGATGAAATTCACCCAAATCATATAAATCATATACCCCATAACCAACATCCTGATTCCCACCAATGCCTTTAAAAGCTGGTGGTAACCACAGCGCTGTCACTCCTATATCAAAAAGATGCTGTGCATCAGCCTTAACTTTTTGATACAAATGAGGATCTGAAGGTAAATACCACTCAAAGTATTGCATTAAAACGCCTTGTTTCATTCAGTTCATCTCCTTATAAAAAAGTATAAAGAAAAAAGTCAAAGACTGCAATAAACAATCTTGACTTTTTGTTACTTCATTAATTGATTGATAATGTCCATCATCTCTTCTATTTTTTGATCAGCATCTTGACTGCCAATAGCATCATGAACACAATGCTGCATGTGAGCTCCAATAATTTCTTTATTAGCACGTTTTAAAATAGCCTGAGTTGCCATGATCTGATTAGATATATCAATACAATAACGATCATCTTCAATCATTTTCATGATGCCATCAATCTGTCCTCGAGCTGTTTTTAATAAACGCATAACATGTTTTTGATCTGCTTGCATTATTCAAATCCTTTAACACTATAACCAGCGTCTTCAACTGCTTTGATTAAGATACTTTCATCAACATCATGAGATAATTTTAAATAAGCACAGTTATTTTTTAAATCTACTGTTGCTTCTACACCTTCAATACTATTTAAAGCTTTATCTACATGCTTTTGACAATTTGGACACATCATACCTTCAATATTCATTGTTTTTTCCATTTTCTTTTCCTCCTGTTTGATTATTGTATTTTGATGTTTAGGTTTAAAAAATCTCAATCTTAGGGCATTGCTGACAACAAAGATCGAACTCAAACTCATTGCCGCACCACCAAACATAGGATCTAACAGCCATCCAAAGACTGGATAGAACACACCTGCTGCAATTGGAATTCCAATCACATTGTAGAAAAATGCCCAAAACAGATTTTCTTTAATATTTTTTAGCACTGCATGACTCAGTTCAATTGCATTCACAACATCCTGTAAATCATTTTTCATCAAAACAATGTCTGCTGAATCCATGGCTATATCAGTTCCCGACGTCATCGCTATACCAATATCGGCACGCATAAGCGCTGGAGCATCATTAATTCCGTCTCCTACCATGATAACACGTTCACCTTTTGCTTGTAAATCTCTGATATGTTTTTCTTTATCCTGTGGTAAAACTTCAGCAATGACCTGGATTCCCAGTTCATCACCAATCGCTTGAGCAGTTAATTGATTATCTCCAGTCAACATATAAATAGTTAATCCCATATCTTTTAATTGATTAATAGCGTTTTGACTTGTTTCCTTTAACACATCACTGACAACAATTAAACCAATCATTTGTCCATTATAAGCATAGAATAATGGTGTTTTTCCTTGGCTTGCTAAAAGTTGTGCTTTGGCTTGTACAGGTGATAAATCAATATCATGTTCCTTCATCAAACGTTGATTACCAGATAAAATCATACCGCCATCAATAGTCCCTTTTAGCCCTTTACCAGATAACATCTGGAAATTTTCAACAGTTTTTAAAGATATCCCCTGCTCTTTGACATAATCAACTACAGCTTTGGCAAGAGGATGCTGTGATGAACTTTCAATAGAAGCAGCTAAAGTTAATAACTCTTTAGTATCTATACCAATAGGATAAATTTCAGTTACCTGCGGTTTTCCTTTTGTAATCGTTCCCGTTTTATCTAAAACAATACTTTTTGCTTTAGATAATAATTCAAGATTTTCTGCCGATTTAATCAAAATACCTAACTGTGCGCCTTTTCCTGTTCCCACCATAATGGCAGTTGGAGTTGCTAAACCTAATGCACATGGACAAGAAATAACCAATACTGCAATCGCACATGTTAAAGCAAAATGGAAAGTCTGTCCACCAAGAGTCATCCATAAAACAAATGTCACTAAAGCAATCACAATTACAACTGGTACAAAGATTCCACTAATCTGATCTGCCAGTTTTGCAATTGGGGCTTTAGATGAACTGGCTTCTTCAACCAATTCTATGATTTGTGATAAGGTCGCTTCTTGACTTGTATGAGTCACTTCAACTTGAATATACCCTTCTACATTCATCGTTGCACCAATCACTTTATCATCGACAGATTTATCTAAAGGTAAACTTTCACCAGTAATCATCGACTCATCAATGGATGTCTGTCCTTTGATAATAACACCATCTAAAGGTATATTTTGTCCAGGTTTGACAATCATAATATCGCCAATCTGCACATCTTCAATAGCCACTTCTACTTCCTCATTGTCTTTTAAAAGTGTTGCAGAAGACGGCATTAAATGAATCAGCTTTTCAATTGCTTCCGTTGTTTTCTTTTTAGAACGAGATTCTAGATATTTTCCTAAAGAAATAAGGGTCAAAATCATGGCTGCTGACTCAAAATAAAGTTGCATCATATATTGATGAGCATCATGAAGATTGCCATGACCTAAATCATAACCCATCATAAAAATAGCATAAATACTATAAACTGCCGCAGCCGTTGAACCAATAGCTATAAGCGTGTCCATATTAGGGCTACGATGCCATAAAGACTTAAAACCTCTTTGAAAATAGCCACGATTGATATACATGACTGGCAAAGTTAAAAAGAGCTGCGTTAAAGCAAAAACCATCATATTTTCTCCACCAACAAGAATAGATGGTAAAGGTGCTCCTAGCATATGTCCCATTGAAATATAAAACAAAGGAATTAAAAAGACAAAAGAAAGAATCAATGATTTTTTCTTATGATCAACTGTTTCTTCCTGTTTCTGTGCTTGAACAGTTTCTTTTTCTAATACAGCTTTATATCCTGCATCTTCTACAGCTTTTTCAATCATTTGATCGTTGACTTTATTTTCATCATAGTCAACAACCATACAATTGCTTAAAAGATTAACATTAACATCATGAACACCATCAAGATGTCTGACAGCTTTATCTACATGAGCACTACATGCACTGCATGTCATACCCACAACATCATATTTCTGTTTCATAAGATACCTCCCATACCCCTGTGGGGTATACTAGCATTATATATGATTTTTATAAAAAAGCAACCAAAATGATAAAAAATAATATTTTCAAATAAAAATGCCCTCATCATTTGGATATTCAAATCATGAAAGCATTGAAAATCAGTAATTTTAAAGATTGCATGTATGATAACGATAACCTGTTTGAAAGTCAACTAAATTTTCTAACTCTTCATGTGCTTTAAGATGCTCTAAATTTCTTATAACTAAATCAGTAAAATAAGTTCTGGCACTTTCCCATACATAACCACCTGAAGCATGTGGCGTTATCAAAACATTATCCATTTGCCAAAGCGGATGATCAGCTGGCAATGGTTCTTCTTCAACAACATCTAGCCCCACTCCATAAAGATGCCCTTGATTCAATACATTGACAAGATCATCAGTAGCAATAGCACTTCCTCTTCCAACATTAATCAATACAGCATCTTTCTTCATTAACATCAGTTTTTGCTGATCAAATAAATGATAAGTCTGCGAAGATTGAGGCAACGCCAAAATAACAAAATCCCCACGTGGAAGAACATCTTCCAATTGATCTGTTGTATAAATTTCATCAAGACATGATGGACACTGAGATGGTCGACGTCTTACACCAATGTTATAACAGTCAAAAGCTTTTAAGCGTTTTGCGATTGTATATCCTAAATCTCCTAAACCAACAATGACAACTGTCTGACGATAAAGCTCTTTTCCAATAGTATCTGCCTGCCAGATTCCATTTTGCATATGCTGAATATATGTTTTAAAATTTTTATTCAAAGCTAAGATCATACCAATAGTATGTTCTGCAATAGCTACGCCATAAGTTCCAGAAGCATTAGCTAAAAGAGTATGAGAAGACAAAATATCTGGTTTGACATATTCATCACTTCCCGCACTATTTAATAAGATCGCCTGTAAATGCTCACGATTCAAATCATATTGCAACGGTGGATTGCCAACAATCACATCACACTGGTCAATCATCTTTTGTATCAGAGTATGCCTAGTTGCATAAATAAAATGATCTTGAGAAAAATGCTGTTCTATCTTTTCAAAATTTTCTTTTTGTAAAGGAGCCAGCATTAAAATATTCATAATCCATCCCTTTCATTATCAATGAATTCTTTATAAATAGCTTTAATAGCTGGCTTAAAATAACAGTTACGTACGCCAATAATAATATTTAATTCACTAGAACCCTGATCAATCATTTTGATATTGATATTTTCTTTAGCCAAAGCCTTAAAAACTCGAGCCGCTGTTCCTCGACTGGCTTTCATTCCTCTACCTACTACCGCAATCAACGATAAATCCGACTCTAAAATAATAGAATCAGGGTGCACACTGCGATGTAGTCCCGCTAAAATATCTTGTTCTTTATCAATAAATTCTTCAGTATTGACAATCACTGTCATTGTATCAATACCCGAAGGCATATGTTCAAATGAGATATGATAATCTTCAAAAACTTGTAAAACTTTACGCCCAAATCCAATTTCAGAATTCATCATATCTTTTTCAATCATGACTGTCGCAAAGCCTTGTTTTCCCGCAATACCCGTAATCACATGTGCTGGTTTATGGCAGGTACTTTCTACAATCAAAGTTCCAGGATCTTGAGGTCTATTGGTATTTTTTATATGAATAGGAATTCCTTCTTTACGGACAGGGAAAACAGAATTTTCATGCAAGACTGAAGCCCCCATATAAGACAATTCTCTTAATTCTTTATAAGTAATTGTTTCAATAACATCAGGATTTTTCACAATACGTGGATCAGCAATCAGAAAACCTGACACATCTGTCCAGTTTTCATATAAATCAACTTTCCCATTTTTAGCCACTATAGATCCTGTTACATCTGAACCCCCTCTAGAAAAAGCTTTAATCTGACCACTATCATCATTAAGCGATCCATAAAATCCAGGTATCACTGCATAAGAAGCTGATTCTAGTTTTTGAGATAAAATAGGATCTGTTTTTTTCGCATCATAACGTCCATCTTCATCAATAAAGATAACATCTTTGGCATCAATAAATTCAAACCCTAAATAAGCAGCCAAAATCTTTCCATTTAAATATTCTCCACGACTAATAATATAATCTTCACTCGTTCCATCCTCTAAAGCTTTTTGAATAGCTAGAAAATCTTCTTCAAGAGATATATCAATATGCAATCCTTCAATAATATCTAAAAAACGTTCTTTAAGCTGATCAAAATACAAATGAAACTCATTTTTTGTCTTAGCATAAAAGATTTTATATAAAAGATCTGTCACCTTGGTATCATCTTTGAATCTTTTTCCAGGTGCACTTGGCACAACAAATCGTCTGTCTTTATCACTTTTTATAATATCATAGACTTTTTGAAATTGTGTTGCATCAGCTAACGATGAACCACCAAATTTCACAATTTTACTCATGATTATCGCCTCCATTAATACTATTAGGATACATGATTCTTCCTCTTTATTCAACCTGGAAAAGAAAAAATATCTTGGTTTTTCCAAGATATTTCCTCTTATCTAAAGACAATTTCTCCTTTTTCATCATCCATCTGATCAATGATTGCTAGTGATTCTAAATGATAACCTAATTCTCTAATTGTCTTTCCACCAGTTTGATAACCTTTTTCAATGACAATACCAATACCTTCTACAGTTGCACCAGCTTGATGAATCAAATCAATTAATCCTAAAACTGCACACCCATTAGCTAAAAAGTCATCAATGATTAAGACATGATCATTTTCATTTAAATATTGTTTTGAAATTACAACATCATTTGTATTTTGATGTGTAAATGATTCTACTGTTGTATGATATAATTCATCAGAGATATTTGATGATTTTGATTTTTTCGCAAAGACAACAGGTACATTTTGAAAATGTCTTGCAGTCATAACAGCTACACCAATACCACTGGCTTCAATCGTTAAAATTTTATTAATGGGATGTTTTTGAAAAAGTGTTTGAAATTCTTTTCCCATTTCATCTAAAAATGCGACATCAATCTGATGATTTAAAAAACTATCGACTTTTAAAATATTTCCTTTTTTTACAATACCTTCTCTAATAATTTTTTCTTCTAACGCTTTCATAATTCTCCCTTTTGTTGATAAACAACTTTAAATATTTCTTTTTTTATCATTTGATATTGTTGATCATCCATGACTTTTGGATATGTCATGAATGTCAATTGAACTGAATGATCATTTTCTCTAAATGTAGGCTGTATATACTGATAAGGATTTAAAACAAATCCCATTCTTTCATAAAACTGGATACGTTTTCGAGATATTTCATCATGGGGAACTTCTACTTCTAAAAATAAGAATTTATCTTTATATAAATGACAAAATTGTTGTAGAAAGTATGTTCCTAGTCCTTGACCACGCATCTTTGTTTCAATTGCAAAATTTTCTAAATAAACACAATTTTCCAATTCCCATACAATCATTGCCCCTTGTAACTCATTTTGATCATATTTTGCATAAATGCTAAATAGATTTTGTTGAAATAACTTTTCCATCTGTTCATAGGGTCTTAACTCTTCCAATACAAAAGATTGCTGAAATAAATGATAAACATCATCAAACTGTGATATAGATATTTTCTCCATTGTTTCACCACCTTATATCCATTCTAGCATAATCCATTCAGGATACCAAGTCTGCTTGTTCAAGTTGTAATAAAAATATCTTGACATCAATGTCATTTCCATAGCCACCTAATTTCTGTGATGAACCAATGACACGATGACATGGTATAAGCAGTGAAAATGGGCATTCACGCAAAGCACTTCCAACAGCCCTATAAGCCCGTGGATGTCCAATCTTTTCAGCAATATCACGATAGCTTCTTGTTTGACCATATGGAATGTCCATAACAGCCTGCCAAACTTTCTTTTGAAAAGCTGTTCCTTTTAAAAATATATAATGGAAATCAAAAGATTGTCTTCTTTTTTGAAAATATTCTTCAATCTGCTTGGCTATATTTTTTAAACACTCTGTATTTTCATAAATACCATTTTCTAAAAGAATCGGTCTACCACAATAAATAATCGCTTGATCTTTGCAGGCAATCATTATTCTCCCAATAGGAAATGGATACTGATAATAATAAATTGTCTTATTCATCTGGCATTTCTTTGGCATATTCTAAAGCTTTTTTCGAAAAAGTCTGAGATGCCTTTTGAAGATTTTGTTTCAAATCAGAAAGTTTTTCTAATTGTAATTCCTTATGACGCACCAGACATTTTCCATTAACAAAAACAGTATCTACCTGACTTGGATTGGCACTGTAAACCAGTGCTGAATAAGGATCATAAAGTGGATACATATTCACTGAATCTGTTTCAACAATGATAAAATCTGCTTTTTTACCCACTTCTAATGAACCAACCAGATGATCAATATGTAAGGCTTTCGCACCATGAATAGTTGCTAAAGAAAGGATATCCTGTGCATGAAATGCGCCACGATCATGATTCACAGTTTTATGAACACAGGCAATCATTTTCAACATTGAAAAGAGCTCTAAAGTATTCCCACTTGATGGTCCATCCGTCCCTAAACCAACACTCACACCATTTTCTAATAGTTCTTTTAAAGGCATAACTCCTTTTGCTGCTTTTAAATTAGAAACCAAACAATGTGCAATACCACTCTTATTTTTTTGAATTAACTTTATATCATCATTATTTATATGAATACAATGTGCTAGAATAACATTTTGATCCAATAAATCATAATGGTCTAAAAATGCTGTTGGTGTCATGTGATACTCTTTTTGGAAATAATCCATCTCATAATCCAATTCACTGGCATGCAATGATAAAGGCACATTGTATTGTATTGCCAATTGATGAGCAAGCTGAAGATGTTCTAAATCATTTGTATTTGTTGCATGTGGCGCAATAAATGGAGCAATCAACGGATGATTTGTCCATCGAGGTATAAACCATCGACAATAATCTAATCCCCCATAAGCTTCTTGACTATCGCAGCTAGGGAAATCAACAATCGTTTCTCCAACAAAAGCTCTCATTTTCATTTCATCAGCTGCTTTTGCGACTTCATCTTCAAAATAATACATATCCATAAATGTTGTAATCCCTGACAACAACATTTCAGCCATAGCATACTTGGAGCTATGATAAACAAGATCAGCAGTCATATATTTGGATTCCAATGGAAATAAGAAGCGACGTAAGCGATCAGGACAATCATCACCTAGTCCACGAAAAGGAATCATCCCTAGATGCGTATGGATATTAATCATACCTGGTAATAAAATACCATGATGTCCATCTATGCATTGATCATATTTTTGTACACATGTTTTTCCTATTTCAATTATATTTTCATCATCAATGAGCATTTGTCCATCTTCAATGACATCAAAATGTTCATTCATTGTTAAGATTGTTACATTTTTAATCAATGTTCTCATAACTGTCCTCCATGAGTGGCACAATTGTCTGATGATAAGTATCCAACATCCCATAATCAGTCACTTTCAGTTCTGGTGAAACAGGTAAAGATAATGTGGATAATGACATAATCACATTATCATGAACATATCCTAAATCTTCCATAGCTTTTCTGACTTGTCGTAAATCTTGAGCTAATTCCTTTAATGGCTGATCACTGACAATACCACCAATATTTAATACAGTGTTGGCTTGAATTTTTTGATTTTGAACAACCAGATATCCACCTTGTTGTTGGAGAAGCTGATGTTGTGCAATAACCATATCTTCAATACTATTACCTAAAATCATGATATTATGATGATCATGTGCCCAGCTTGTCGCAACTGCACCTTTTGTTTGTAATGTATTTTTCACCAAAGCATGTGTAATATGTCCATTTTTTTGATATCTTTCAAAAATAGTCAATAAGCAAAGTCCTGCACTTTGATAATCTACATAGCCATCTTTGACTGGTAATTTCATTTGCAGATGCTTTGTAAAAGTGGAATGTGGCTGTACTTCCATAACATGACAAAGAACTTCTTTTTTTGATGATGGTATCATAAAATCTTCATTCTTTGCTTGTCTGGCATAAAGTGAATGGTAAAACTCTTGTGGAAACTGTGACTGTTGTTCTTGAATTTCGATTTGTTTTGTTTGATGATAAACACATTGTCCTTTTTTATACACACTATCAATAGAAAAAGAATATAAATCATCCAACAAGATAAAATCCGCTATTTTCCCTGGCGCAATACATCCACGATCAATCATATGCATACGTCTAGCTGGTGTATAAGTGGCACAATAAATAGCTTTTTCAATTGGCATACCTAAATCATAAGCTAATTTGACTAAAAGATTCAAATGTCCCTGCTCTAACTGGTCAGCCATCACATCATCTGTCACCAATGCGAAATATTCATAAAATTGATGTTCTACCAATGTACGAATCGTATCTGCATTCATTGATTTTCTTTGAATTTCCAGAAACATGCCATTTTTTATCTTTTCAACAATGGATTCTGGTGTCTGTTGGGTATGATCTGCATCAACACCCTGATAAATATATCGTGCTAAATCAAGCCCCGTAATTTTAGGACAATGTCCTTCAATAGGTAACTGCCATCTTTTTTCATGACAGGCTTGAATAATCTGATTAATGAGTGTATTTTGCCCACCAATCAAATCTTTAAAGTTCATGACTTCACCCAAGCATAAAATACGAGGATTCTCTAAAAGCTGTTTGACATCATCTACATCTATTTTTCCTCCTGTTGTCTCCAAATGTTCATTGGTAGAAGGAACAGAAGAAGGAATTCCATAAAAAATATCCAATGTTGTGTCATTGGATATCATCGTTTCAATTCCAAGTATTCCAAAAACATTCGCTATCTCATGTGGGTCAGCAACCACTGTTGTGACCCCATGAGGTAATACTGCTTTGGAAAATTCACCAGGAACTGTCATAGAACTTTCAATATGCATATGAATATCAATCAACCCAGGAATCATGTACTTACCTTGTCCATCAATCACTTCTTGACTTTCAAGTGGTTCATCATCACAAATATAATAAAATTTATCTTCTTGAATATAAACATTCTTTTTTTCAAAACTTTGTGTAAATGTATTATAAACCTGTACGTTTTTGATGAGTTGATTCATGACAATATCTCCTAACTATTTAAAATACGTGTCCATTGATCAACCCAATCCTCTAATAGTGGATTGACAAATTTGAAATCAATAACTTTAGCTCTAGCAGCTACATCACCATAAGTTTTATTAAGTGCTTCTTCTTCAGTTAATTCAACTGTTTTATTTGTAGGTGCTTCATTCAAATCAGAAACAGCATCTTTATATTGTAAATCTTTGCTTAAACGCCAATCAATATATTTATATGCTAAATCTTTATTGTCTGAATTTTTATTCACTTCAATTGTATTAAAGTTGGCATATGTTCCTGATTCAGGTACTACATATTCACAATTTTCATTATTTTTTTGAATTAAACTTACACCAAAGTCAGCAACAACAGCAACTGAAATTTCTCCAGCACTGAACATATTTGTTAAATCTGAAGATTTTGTATATGTTTTCACAATATTTGGTTTTAATTCTTCTAAAGCTTCAAATGCTGCTTTTCCATTATCAGATGTAATATCTACACCTTTATAATCACTTGCGATATGTACCATTGCTGGTCCAAAAGTTGTTGTAATTTCAGGAATAGAAATTTGACCTTTTAAACGACTATCCCATAAATCATTCCATTCTTTAATTTCAAATCCAGTTGCTTCCTTATCATAAATAATACCAATACTATTTAAAGTATAAGGAACACCATATCCATTATCATCTTTTAGCTTAGACGCTGCATCAATTAAATCTTTCGCATTTCCAATTTTACTATAATCTAATTTTTCAAATAAATCAGCTGCATATCCTTTTTGTGCTTCTGCCTGAGATAACTCAATAATATCAACATCAGAATTTGGATTATTAGCAAATTTTGTGTAACGATCTGAAGTTCCACCTTCTTCTACAACAATTTCACAATTGTTTTCTTTTTCAAATGGTTCATAAACATCTTTTTGTACAATATCAGCATTTAATCCCCATGTTGATACAACTAATTTTTGAGTATCACTCCCACTGTTGCTAGAACATCCTACTAAAACCATAGCTCCAGCCATTAAACCAACTAATAATTTTTTCACTTTTTTCTACCTTCCTTTCCTAAACTAAGACAATTTTATTTGCTGGTAAATGCATTTGAATAGTATCACCCTGTTTATAAACTGTTGCATTTCCACCATTGACAACAAGTTTACCAATAGGTGTTTCCACTTCATATTGATAACTCTTTCCAAGGAATGTTCTCACTGTAACATTTCCTGTAATCATATTATCATATTTATCAGCAGATGTTACGATTTCAATATCATCAGGACGAATTGTCCCTTTGCATGTTTCTAAATCGCCATCATTGTCCACTTTCATGATTTCACCCTTTTGATTTTGATATTGGTGATCTTGAACTTTTGTTAAATCAAAGAAATTTTCAAATCCTATAAATCTTGCGACAAACTCTGTTTTTGGACGAGAGTAAATATTTTCAGGTGTATCGTATTGTTCAATAACACCATTATTCATAACTGCTACCTTATCAGAAATAGAGAAACACTCTTCTTGATCATGTGTAACAAAAATCGTTGTAATTCCTAATTTTTTCTGTAATCTTTTAATTTCAACACGCATTTGAATACGTAATTTCGCATCCAGATTACTTAATGGTTCATCTAGTAATAAAAGTTTTGGCTCAATGACAAGTGCTCTTGCTAAAGCAACACGCTGACGTTGACCCCCTGATAATTGTTTAGGTAAACGATCTGTCAATCCTTCCAAATCACAAACTTCAACAACTTCATTGATTTTAGCTTCCATTTGAGCTTTATCCATTTTTCTTAATTTTAATCCAAACGCAATATTTTCTTTAACTGTTAAATGTGGAAACAAAGCATAACTTTGGAAAACCAATCCAAAATTTCTTTTATGAACAGGAACCTTTGTCATATCTTCACCATCTAAAATGAAGTTTCCTTCCTGAGGATCAATAAATCCTGCAACCACACGTAAAGTTGTTGTTTTTCCACAACCAGAAGGTCCAAGCAAAGAGACTAATTCTCCTTTTTCAATATCTAAGTTTAACCCCTGTAAAATATAATTTTTCTGATGATATGCAACTGCAATATCTTTTAAGCTTAAAAACGCCATTCTAACTCCTCCTATTTTGCAAGTGCTGAAATTCCTAATGTTTTTTCAACAATGAACATAATCACAATCGTTGCTACCATTAATAAAACAGAAACTGCTGAAACAGTTGGATCATAATTATATTCAATATAATTCATTAATGTTGTAGGTAAAGTTGTCACTCCTGGTCCTGTTAAAAACATAGATACAGGTATATTATTAAATGAATTAATAAATGACAACATAAAAGCTGCACTGATTCCTGATGTAATATTAGGTAAAACAACTTTAAAGAAAGCCTGACCTTTTTGACATCCTAAACTTAAAGCTGCCTCTTCAATTGCAAAATCAAACTGATCCAATGAAGAACCAACAATACGAATCACATATGGTAAGACAACAAGAAAATGTCCTAATAATAAACTTTCAAAAACAGGAAAATTCAATGTTAAAACCACATATTGATATAAAGCATATCCGACGACAATTCCTGGAATGATTGTTGGGGATAAAAAGAAGCTCTTTAAAAATTTCTTTCCAATAACACTATATCTCGCTAATGCATATGCTGCAGGTACTCCTACAAGCAAAGCAAGTAGAGTTGCTAACAAAGCAATTTCTCCACTTAATGCCAATGAACTCATAAAGCTTTCTGATTCAAACACATTCACAAACCATTGTAATGAAAATCCATGTATAGGGAAAGTAATCGTACTTTCTGAGCCAAATGCTGTCACAGCAATAATGATAAGAGGTATAAACAAAAATGCAAATACCAAAATAGAAATAACCATCAATCCTTTATGTTTACGCATTAGACTTCACCTCGCTTATCCAATTTAGCTGCAATCGCATTTAATGCTTTCATAACAATTAATGTTGTAATAATCATAATGACTGCAAAAACACTGGCTGCTGTCCAGTTATTTAAACTTAATGCCTGTTGTGAAATAAAGGTTGCTAAAACAAGGTTCTTTGGTCCACCTAATAACTGAGGTGTTGTATAAGCACTGAGTGATCCTGTAAAAACAAGCACACATCCTACAATAATACCTGGAATACTTAATGGTAAGACAACCTTCATAAAAGCTTTGATACGATTGGCACCTAAACTTTCTGCTGCTTCCATCATATCATTATCAATATTTTCCATAACACCCACTAAAGTGATAATCATAAGAGGTAAAAATAAATAAATTGTCCCAATTAAAACTGAAAATTCAGTATATAACATTGTTATGGGTTCTTCTATAACCCCTATTGACATTAAAAAATTATTAATCACTCCATTTTTACCTAAAATATTAATCCATGCAAAACTTCTGACAACTGAATTCGTAAGCATTGGAAAAATAGAAATTGCCATTAAAATACCACGCCATTTTTTATCACAACGAGAAATAAAATAAGCGGTTGGTACTCCTAAAATCATACAAACAAGAGATGAAATCAAAGCAATCTTGACAGTTCTAATGAAGATTGTCATATAATATTCATCTTGAAAAAATGATAAATAATTCGTGAAACTAAAGCCACTTCCTTCAGGAAACAAAGTTGGTAAAATGATTTGAATCAATGGCATCACCAAAAATACAATCAGTAAAACCAAACAAGGCACCAAAAGAAGATAATGCATTTTTTTCTTCACTCAAGTCCCTCCTCCAATAAAAAAAAGTCTATCCACAGATAGACACATAAAAAAGCGTCTATCATAGTCCCGTTATTTTCGGTAACGGGGTAGAAACGATTGGGCCAATTCCCAAACATATATGATAACCACGCTTATTGTAACAAACGTCTATAGTTTTGTCTAATATTTTTCGACTTTTTCACATTTAATCATATAAAAAATGAAAATACCGCCCATTATTTAACAATTCAACAACTCATATCTTTATCATTTTATCTAAAATATGGAAATTCTACCATTTCCATCATGTTATAGCATATTTAAAAATATTTCCTGACAGTATCTTTAAAAAAAAGAAACCTATCTTATGATAAGTTTCCTTGTCTATGATTTATGCTTCAATTGTTGCTTTCCATAATCCATGTAAGTTACAGTATTCGTATACTTCAATTGTTCCTTTATAATCACCAATGGCAAATACCGCTTCAGGTTGATCAGCAGATGTTAAATCCACACGTAAAACTTGACTGTTGAATACAGCAATGATTGTTGTAATTAAATGTTCATCAGTCATTGGATGTGAAACTTCACCAACTTTCACATGAAGTTTATCTCCATCTATAGATAATACAGGAACGTGTTTTTCTAATGCACCATCTGTTGTATTCGCTGTTAATTCTACCATTGGTTTTCCACAACAAACAACTGGTACTCCTTTATCAACAATTTTTTCTACTACATTTCCACAAATTGGACATACATATAATTTCATAATCTCTTTCTCCTTTCATGACAAGACCATTGTACCATGTCTTATTTATTATAGCTAATCATATGCACTTTTATTATTCTTTTTTTAATAACTGACAATATGTACGATATGTATAATTATCAAAACAAACAATATCTATTCTTTTGACATATTGACATGGATAGTTTTTAAGCGTTTCTATCGCAATTGTAGCTGCCTGTGATACAGGATAACGATAAGCCCCTGTACTAATTGAAGGAAAAGCAATATGTTGACATTGATATTCTTCAGCTTTTTCCAGACAGCGTATATAACAAGACTGTAATTGTTTGGCTTCATCATGTTGTCCATCACGATAAACCGGACCAACTGTATGAATCACATAACGTGCTGGTAAATGATAAGCCTTTGTGACTTTTGCATCCCCAGTCGCACATCCATGCAACAAACGACACTCAGCCAATAATTCAGGTCCAGCTTTGCGATGAATTGCACCATCCACCCCTCCACCACCTAATAAACTATTATTGGCAGCATTGACTATGGCATCACATGATATTTGAGTGATATCACCATGAATAATTTGAATTTTCATTTCTTTCACCTTCTTTTTTATTATAACAAAAAAGTCATTTGATAGAAACGACTTTTATGCTTTGATCCATTTTTTTATTTTTGTATCTTTTTGTTTCAAGAAATCTATAAATTCATGAACACTCACTTTTAAACAATCTTTTCGAATAATAATGATTTCATTTTTCTTTGCTAATAAAACATATGCATGTTCTGTCTGTGATAAAGTTTTGAGATGAGAGTAAGGAATCTTATTATCAATAGATGTCTGACAATTATGTACAACGACATATTCTCCTCCAAAACTCATTGTATATGTAATCTTCTGTTCATCAATTTCTTCTTTCATCAATTTTAACATTTCTTTGTAATGACTATGAATTAAAAAGAAAATTTCCCCAATACACACAGCACCTAAAACCAATAAAACAACACCTTGTAACATATTTTGATTAACGACATTTATAATACCTAAAATTAATGAAATCACCCCTGTTAATGACAATAAATATTTTTGCCCTGGAGCAATCATGTATTTTTTCACTTCTTTTAATAAATCTTCATCAACAATATTATGACTAATTTGAATTCTATTCATATAACCCTTCCTCCAACAATACACCATTATCCTTCATAATTATGTCTTAGATATTAACTTTTATAAAATTTGATAAATAAAAACAATGATCGGCATTGTGATAATACAAAAAATAACGGACATAACATTCATGATACTCGTATAGCCTGGATGTTTATCATATAACTGGGCAAATTGGGTAATTGTTGCAGCAGCAGGAGCACTTGCAGCCAAAAGACTGATCAACAATATCTGATAAGCATCCTGATGAAAATTTTGTAATCCCAGCAAACGAAACGCCAAAATCACAGCCAAAGGATAAACAATCAATCTCAAAAAACAAATACCATAAACTCTTTTTTCTTTAAAAATAGATAAAATATCAATATTCCCTAATAACATTCCAATCACCAGCATACTTAATGGCCCCACCATAGAACCAACGCTACTTACTGTATCATGAATCAGTGCTGGAAAATGCCAGCGTGCTATAAACATAATCATTCCTAACATAATCGCTATAACATTCACATTCAAGATAATCTTTTTGAAATCATACTGCTTTTCATTACAAACCAGATTTTTTCCATGTGTCCATATTAAAATAGTTTGAACAACCATATATCCACTTGTATATAAAACCCATTCTTCCCCTAAAATAGAAGCTACCAAAGGTATAATCAGATTACCAGCATTAGAATAAATAAGCGTTGCTTTTTCTACAGGCATAAAATGAAAAATTTGCCCTAATAATTTTGTTAATGGAATGAAAATCAAATGAACGACAATGGCCCCAATAAAAGATAAAATCAATCCCATCAGCTTCTCATTTGTAAAATCAATCTGAAAAGAATTTAAAATTGTACAAGGACAAACAATATATAAAACAATTTTAGAAATCACTTTACTATCATCAGGTGGCAGTACACGACACTTTACAGTTAAATATCCCACAAAAATAATAAGAAATAATCCAAAAATATTTTGAGCTAATAAAAGACTTAATTCCATAAATTTCCTCTCCCACATATAGTATATTTATTTTTATCAAATACACGTTTTATTTTCAGGTTTTGAAAACTTTTTATCATATTTCATTACAATTTTATGAATTATGATATAATCATTTTAGACTTATAATGAGGAGAAAAGAAATGAAATTAGAAAAAAGAAAAATTGTCATTATTGGATGTGGACACGTTGGTGTCAGTACTGCATTTTGTTTGATTAATCAAGGTCTATGTGATGAAATTGCTTTGATTGATTTGAATGAAGAGAAAGTTTTAGGAGAAGTTTTAGATTTATCTCAAAGCATTGAATATATGAATCGTAATACACATGTCAAAGTGGGACGATATGAAGACTGTGAAGATGCTCAAATTGTTATCATTACAGCAAGTGTTCCAACCCCTCAAAGTGGTAATGACCGTTTAAAAATGTTAGAACCATCTTTAAATGTCATGAAAAGTATTATTACTCAAATTAAAGAACATCATTTTGATGGACATTTGATTGTTGTTTCAAACCCTGTAGATTTAATGAGTTATTATGCTTATAAACTTTCTGGTTTACCAGCTAATCAGGTTATTGGAACAGGAACAACATTAGATACAGCCCGTTTAAAATATTTCATAGCACAAAAAATCCAAGTTGATCCTCGCAGTGTTCATGCGATGGTCATTGGTGAACATGGAGATAGTGAAATGATTCCATGGTCAACTGTTCGTATTGGTGGCAAGGATATTTATAGTGTTGTTCAAGATAACCAGAGTCGTTTAGGACAAGAACCCTATCAACAGATGAAAGAAGATACAATTCAGGCTGGTTGGGAAATTTTCAATCGTAAAGGGAATACTTGTTATGGTATAGCTTCAAGTACAGTTGGTATTATTCGCACAATCTTACATAATGAAAACCAGATTTTACCTGTTTCAACATTGCTTCGTGGCGAATATGGTCAGGATGATTTATTTATCAGTGTGCCAGCCATCATTGATCGTAGTGGTGTTAGAGAAATTGTTGAATTACGCATGACACCACAGGAACAAGAAGAGTTCAATCAATCTTGTCAACGCCTAAAATCATTTTATGATCTTTTAAATCAATAGTTCTATGCTTAAACATAGAACTTTTTTATATCCATAAATGAATCATAATAGGCGCTAAAAACACAGTGAATATACCTGAAATCACAATAGATAAACTACTCATTGCCGCCTCAATTTCTCCCCACTCAATCGCTTTCGCTGTTCCAATAGCATGGGCACTATTTCCTAATGCCAATCCACGTGCAACAGGATGATTGATATGGAAAACTTTAAAAATCGTTTTAGCAATCATTGATCCAAAAATTCCTGTTAAAATGACAACACCTACTGTCATTGTCGAATGACCACCAAGTAATTCTGATACTCCAATAGCAATCGCTGTCGTAATAGATTTTGGCATCAAAGAATATAAAACTGTTTCACTTGTCTTCAACAAAATACAAAGAACCATAACACTCATCAAACCAGACAGACAACCACATAATAAGCTTACTATAATAGCTCCAAAATGTTTAACCAGTACTTGTGTTTGTTTATATAAAGGAATCGCTAAACAAACAGTTGATGGAGTCAATAAATATGTAATCATTTGTGCTCCTTGATTATATGTCTGAAAATCAATATCTAAAACATATAAAACAAAGATAGTCAAAAAAGCACTGATTAATAATGGATTCAAAAGAGAATAAGACCATCGCTTTCTTATTTGAACAGCCAACCAATATGTTAATAAACTTAATACAATGCCAAAATAAGATGTTTCAATCAATAAATTATTCATTGATATTTTTCCTTTCTATCATATATTGTGCAACTTTCCCTGTCACTACCATTACAATGACTGTACTTATAACAAGAACAATCATAATCACAGCTATGTTTTCAAATAATTCTTCTTTGACATTCATTAAACCAACAGCAGATGGAACAAATAAAACAGGCATAATCAAAATCAGCCAATCTGCAACATCTTCTATTGCTGATAATGGAATCATTTTTGTATAAAGACCAACTAACATGATCAACAATCCATAAACACTTGCTGGAATAGGTAATGGTAAAAAGCTCAATAATTCTCCTACAAATGAAATCAACATAATAATAAGAAACTGATGTATATATTTCATAACGACCTCCTGTTGTGATACCGTGCAACATTATAACATGATTTGACTGATGATTATACTTTTTTATAAATTCATTTGCATTTTTATATTGAATAGATTTAAATATAGAATTGAGGTGATCACAATGGCTTATCAAAAACAATATTATAAAAGAGGGCATTATGTTAAAAAAATCATTGATGATTATTGTGTTTTAGATATCGAAACAACAGGTTTATCTTGGCAAAAAGATAAAATTATTGAAATTGGAATATTAAAGGTCAAAAACAAAGAAATCGTTGAACGTTATAGCCAATTAATCAATCCCCAACAGAATATTAGTCCTTTTATCACTCAACTCACTGGCATTGATAATCAAATGGTAGAGGATATGCCTGTTCTCTCTTCTGTTCAAGATGACATTTTGCAGTTTCTTGGATACGATCCAATTATTGGACATAATACAGCTTTCGATCTTAATTTTATTGCGAATCATTTTCAGATCAATTTATCTAATGAATATATGGATACGGTTCAATTTTGTAGAAAGGTTTATCCTCAAATGCCCCATCATCGTTTAACAGACATGGTAGAATTTTTAGGGCTTTCCACAAATGAACACCGTTCTTTAGCAGATTGCATATCTACATATGAACTTTATGAACACCTTAAAAAAGAAATAATTAGACAACATATATCCATATAAATACCTCAAAAGCATAGCTGACTATCCATTATAAGTATTTGATTTTTATAATGTCTATATATAGAATATAGTCAAGGAGGCTTTCATATGATTCAAATGCTTACCAAAGAAGATATTCAAAAAAGTTTAGAAGATATGGGATGTTCATCCAAACAAGTTCAAGAATTTGTTGATGACTTTGAAAATCATCGTTTTGAATTTCTTTTCCTTTTTTTAAAAAAGAAAAGATATGAAATTCTAGATGAAGTGCATCAAAAACAAAAGAAAATTGATCATCTTGATTATCTGATTTACACTTTAAAAAATATTCAAAATAAAGCATAAGCTTTCTTAAAGGAGGTCAATATCATGCAAATCAAACAGATTATTGAAAATCAAACTTTTGATGAAGAAAGAGCTTTATACAATATACAAAATACTGAAGTGAGAAACTGTACTTTTGCTGGTCCTCAAGATGGAGAATCTGTCTTAAAAGAAACAAGACAAGTCAGAGTTGATCATTGTACTTTTTCGCTTCGTTATCCCTTATGGCATGTACAGGGTTATGAATTAATTCACAGCTCTTTAGATGAATTAACAAGAGCTCCTATCTGGTATTCTCATCATGGTTTGATTGATTCTTGTGATATTCAAGGTATAAAAATTTTAAGAGAATGTAGTGATACAATTATTTCAAATTGTCAGATTCAATCACCAGAGTTTGGCTGGTTCTGCCAGGATATTTCTATTAAAGATAGTGAAATTCATTCTGAATATATGTTACTCCATAGTCAGCATGTTAAAATTGATCATTTGAAATTTGCAGGAAAATATTCTTTCCAGTATATGCATGACTTAGAAATTACAAATTCTTATTTAGATACAAAAGATGCCTTCTGGCATAGCAGTAACGTCATTGTTAGAGATTCTGTTGTCAAAGGTGAATATTTAGGGTGGTTTTCAAAAAATGTCACATTCATTAACTGTCAGATCATTGGAACACAACCATTATGTTATTGTGAAAATTTGAAACTCATTGATTGTGAAATGATTGATTGCGATTTAGCATTTGAATATTCTGATGTACAGGCAACAATCAAAGGACATGTTGATTCTATTAAAAATGTCAAATCAGGAACAATTACGGTTGACAGTGTTGGTGAAATCATCAATGAAGATGCTGTTATGGAAACAAATGGTCAAGTGATCATCAGACAAGCCCCTATAAACAATCCATCTATTTGTCAATGCTGTTGTTAAACGTTAACTGAAAAGTTAGCGTTTTTTGTTATCAATAATTGAACATTAAAAAAGTGAATCTCTGCAATTAAGATACCTTAACTTTTAGAAATTCACTTCTCTCTTCATTCCATGTTTATAAATCAATATTTTTATTTCACAACAATATTGACAATCTTATTTTTCACGACAATAATTTTCACAATATTCTTTCCTTCAGTATGTGTTTTTACATTATCTTGAGCTAAAGCTTCCTGTTTCACGACTTCATCATCTTCATCTTTATTCACAGTGATTTTAGCACGAAGTTTTCCATTAACCTGTACAGCCATTTCAATTGTTGACTGTTCCAACATAGCTTCATCATATGTTGGCCATGGTTCATAAGCTAATGTTTCATCATGTCCAAGTAACTGCCACATTTCTTCACAGACATGTGGAGCGATACAGCTTAACATTTTGACTAAGTTTTCAGCATATGGACGATAAACAGTTTTAGCTTTATAAGCTTCATTAACAAAAATCATCATTTGTGAAATAGCAGTATTAAATCCTAATGTTTCATAATCATGAGTGACTTTTTTAACAGTAGAATGATAAACAAAGTCTAATGAATGATCATTTTCATCACTTAATTTATCAGATTCTACAATCAAACGATACACACGATCCAACCATTTTCTAGCACCGTCAACACCTGTTTCACTCCATGGTTTACTTGCTTCCAAAGGTCCCATAAACATTTCATAAACTCTTAATGTATCAGCCCCATAAGTTTGAACAATATCATCAGGGTTAATGACATTCCCTTTAGATTTACTCATTTTTTCACCATTTGTTCCTAAAATCATACCTTGATGATATAATTTCTGGAATGGCTCAGGATGTGATAAATATCCTTTATCATATAAATAACGATTCCACATACGAGAATATAATAAGTGTCCAACAGCATGTTCTGGTCCACCAACATATAAATCAACTGGTAACCAGTGATCCAATAACTTTCTATCAGCAATCGCATGATCATTATGTGGATCAATATATCGCATATAATACCAGCTACTTCCCGCACTTCCTGGCATTGTACTTGTTTCACGTTTTCCAGCTTTTCCATTCACAGTGACATTCACCCAGTCTGTAGCTTTATCCAATGGTGATGCCCCACTCTTAGAAGGTGAGTAATCTTCTAATGGTGGTAAAATCAATGGTAATTCATCATCTGATAATGCAACGGAAGTGCCATCATCAAAATTAATCACTGGAATTGGTTCTCCCCAGTATCTTTGACGTGCAAAGATCCATTCTCTTAAACGATAATTCACTTTCTTTTCACCACAATGATGATCAGTTAACCATTGAATCATTGTTTCAATGGCATCTTCTTTATTCATACCATTTAAGAAATCAGAATTAATATGATTTCCATCCTGTGTCCATGCTTCTTTTGTGACA
This sequence comes from Massilimicrobiota sp. SW1139, assembly GCF_012027715.1. Taxonomy (NCBI): domain Bacteria; kingdom Bacillati; phylum Bacillota; class Erysipelotrichia; order Erysipelotrichales; family Erysipelotrichaceae; genus Massiliimicrobium; species Massilimicrobiota sp. SW1139. The sequence goes on from NZ_SJOR01000020.1 coordinate 27,860, forward strand.
TCTCCACCTTCAAGCACTGGAATAATTTCAAGGCCAAATTTATTCGCAAATTCCCAGTCACGATCATCATGAGCAGGAACCGCCATAATAGCACCAGTTCCATATCCTGCTAAAACATAATCTGAAATCCAGATAGGTATTTTCTTTTGATTCACTGGGTTAATCGCATAAGCACCAGTAAAGACACCTGTTTTATCTTTATTTAATTCAGTACGTTCTAATTCAGATTTTGTAGCACAGACTTTCACATAGGCTTCAATCGCTTCTTTTTGCTGTGGTGTTGTAATCTTAGCCACCAATTCATGTTCAGGAGCTAACACACAATAAGTTGCGCCAAAAAGCGTATCACAACGTGTTGTAAACACAGTAAACTGTTCATCATGTCCATCAACTTGAAAATGCACATGAGCGCCAATAGACTTTCCAATCCAGTTTCTTTGAATTTCTTTAGTAGATTCAGGCCAATCAACATCCTCTAAACCAGCCAATAATTTTTCAGCATAAGCAGGAATATCAATAACCCACTGTTTCATATTCTTTCTAATAACTGGGTATCCCCCACGTTCACTTTTTCCATCAATGATTTCATCATTAGCTAAAACAGTTCCTAATTCTTCACACCAGTTCACTGGAATATCCACATTTTTAGCTAAACCATCTTCATAAAGTTGTTTAAAAATCCATTGTGTCCAATGATAATAATCAGGATCGCAAGTAGAAATACATTTATCCCAATCAAATGAAAAACCTAACATCTTTAACTGATGTGTAAAAGTTTCAATATTATGACGTGTAAATCCTTCAGGGTGATTTCCTGTTTTAATCGCATATTGTTCAGCTGGTAATCCAAAAGCATCAAATCCCATTGGATGTAAAACATTATATCCCTGCATTCTTTTCATACGTGACATAATATCTGTCGCTGTATATCCTTCAGGATGTCCAACATGTAATCCTTGTCCTGATGGATATGGAAACATATCTAAAGCATAGTATTTAGGTTTTGAAAAATCCCAAACATCAGTATAGAAAGTCTGATGTTCATCCCAATATTTTTGCCACTTTTTTTCAATGGCCTGATGATCAAATGGCATCATTTATCCCTCCTTATAATATAAAAAGCCGTCCTTCTAAGGACGACTTGATCGCGATACCACCTTAGTTCATATATGGAATCCATATATGCTCTCAAAACTTTAACGCAGTTAACGACAAAGACTACTCTTTTCATCTTTGTATCTCCAAGGCGAGTTCATTGTCTAACCTGTCTATTTCCACCAACCATAGACTCTCTAAAAAGTATCAACAACTACTACTCCTTTTCATCGATTCTAAACACAAGATATTATATCATATGTTTATTATTTTGCAAATCTTTTCTTAAATTTTAGGAAAATGATACATAACAATAGCTCCTGCAATCGCAACATTTAAAGATTCAATCGCTTGAATAGGAATATATAAATGAGCATCACATGCATCTAAAACAGCTTGAGAAACACCCTGTCCTTCATTACCTAACACAAAAGCCATTTTGTCTTGTGGCTGATAGTGATGAATAGGTTGTGCCTGATGTAATGATGTTCCATAAACTCTGACATCATTTTGTTGGAGTGACGTGATAGCTTCTATCAAATCCATTTGACAGATGGACATTTGAAAAAGTGCTCCCTGTGTTGCACGAATGACTTTATCATTATATAAATCCACACTATTATAGGACATGATAATTTGATCATAGCCTAGTGCTAATGCTGTTCTGATAATTGTTCCTAAATTACCAGGATCTTGAATATTATCTAATAACAGATAACGCTGATGATTGGTATTGAAAAGACGATGATGTGGTTTATGACAGATGGCCATAATAGGTTGTGGTGTCTTTGTAAAAGCGAGCTTTTCCATGACATTGGAAGATACATAAATCGTTGGTTCTTCAAATGTTTCATGAAGCATTGTAATAATTGTTTCAATACAATTGGCTTTTTTAGCTTCTTCAACCAAATGATACCCTTCAATTAAAAATCGATCTTCTAAATCACGGTATTTCTTTTGTTTCAATTTCATGATTTTTTTTATTGTTTCATTTTGTATAGATGTAATCATGTATGCTTCTCCTTTAAACGTTTTTGAATTTCCTGATAACAAGGCATTCTTTGAGCTATTTCCTGATAAAACAAAGCAGAGTGATTAGGCTGTAAAAAGTGTACGAGTTCATGAAGAATGACATAATCAATAAGTTCTTTTTCCAAATGAATAAGTCCTAAATGAAAAGAAACACGATGATCACGATAATAACAGCTTCCCCATCGACTCTTATATTTTTTAATCTCAATCAAAGGCATATCTAAATCAAAATCATAAGCCAAATAAGCAATGATTTTCTCTTCAATGTAATCATGTAATATTTGACGACACGTTTTTTCAATACATGCTTGTATATCACGATGATAAACATAAATATCCCGATGATGAAATTGACATTTTTTTATTCCTATATCACGTAAAACAATACGATATCGCTGATTAAAAATCAAGACATATCCATTATCACAATATTGAGCATAAGGCTGATAAGTATTGATTTGTTTCAGTAAGCGTTTTTGATAAGTCTGTATTGTTTTTTCAATATATTCTAATGGTGTTCCATAAGGTGCACTGACATATAACATTCCATCTTTAACACGCATTCGTATATTTTTCATATACTTATATGTTAACTGATATGTTATAGTTTCACCATTTAATAAGATTTGATACTCTTTCATAAAACTCCCTGTATAAATCAAAATATTTATCCCATATTATATAAGAAAGGACTGATAAAATGCGTGAAGCACTTTTAATGAATCTCAAAGGATTTTCTCCAGCACAACTCCAAGAAACGATTGATGAAGGTATTGCTTCTCAAGAAGAAACAATTCTTGTTGGTTTAGGTGTTCTTTTTGAAGAATACTATAATTCTTTGGATCAGACTTCTAAACAACATTTTTTACAAAGCCTGAGTGCTCTTTTATAGACCATTTGATGGTCTTTTTTTATGAATATATAATTGTTTCACTTGTCTTAATGCAATAAACAGACATAAGAAAATGAAATTCCATTGAAATAAATCCAACATTGGAACAAAGAACAAAATAATCGCAATCAAGCATAAAATAAGAATAAATTTATATGTCAGAATATTTTCATAAGTATCAAATATGATTTTTGATATTTCAAAAATCATATAATCCAATAACCATAATAATAAAAAAGATAATGTTGTATAAATATTGACTAAAAATAATCGTTGAATAGCTTCAAGAAATGAACATTCATAATATGATATCAATGATATCATAAAAGATATAAAAGCAATAACCAAAGTAGATAAAGCATTTCTCAACATATATAATGTCATTTTATCTTTTTTTCCTGGTGTCATAGTTATTCTCCTTTTTGAATAGGACTTAAAGGTAATGTAAAAGTATAAGGATGCAAATCATCTTCACTTTTCATTAATGTTATTACACAACATAACTGCATATCAAATAATGATCCTTGACCATCATAATATCCAATTTCTTCCATCTGATCATTTAAAAAATCTTCTGTTTTTCCTTTTAAATAAACAAATCTTTCATAATCATTAATATTCACTTCATGATTCTGTTCATGAGAATACATATAATTAATAATCATATAAGGATATTCTTTAGCAAGATCCTGATCTTTACTTGAAAAAACTCCTGTTTTTAACCAATTTTCAGTCACATATACATTGGTTAATGTATAATCTTTATTTGCTGAAGTATATGTCAACATATCTTGATTTTTTAATTCTATTGTCTGATCATAAGTCGTTTTGTTTTGACGATTGACTGATATTTGCAGTTTTGCATTTTGAATATCTTCTTCTAAAAAGACATCTTCACTTTCTTGTTCATCTAATGTCACGACCTGATCATCATTTTGAATCTTAATTTTCTGAGATAACTGATGTTCCTGGGATAAAATCAAAGTCAATGTTACTTCATCATTCTTTTTAAAAACTTGCGATTTTAAAGGCGTAATGCGTGCATGACCATATCCCTGTGTTTGACCATCTTGATAAAATTGATATCCATCAACAACAAATTCATCATTTTCACCACGCAAACAATACTGATAATCTAATCTTTCTACATATGTATGAAACATAAAATTAGGATACCAGAAAAACAGTGTTGCGATTAAAAGAGTGAGTAAAATCAATGATAAAGTAAGTTGTTTTTTGACTTCATTATTCATACCATCACCAACACCCATTATATATTTTTTACAAAAAAAAGGAAAGACCTTTTCGCTTTCCTTATGAAGAACCTAAAGTGACATTGACTGAAGATGTCGAACCATTACGATTAATTGTTAATTTTATCGTATCACCAGGATTTTTAGAATAAAGTTCCGTCAAGAAATCCTTATATGATTCAATATCTTTACCTTCAATTTGTGTAATGACATCTCCTACTTGAATACCTGCTTGACTCGCTGGTGATTGACTTTGTACATCAGCAACATAGATTCCTTTATTTAAATTTGTTTGAATACGATACATATAAAGTTCATATGAAGAATAACTATCTAACGATACAGCTGAAATCCCAATAGTTGGACGATTCACTTTACCTGTTTTAATAATTTCTTCAACTAATTTAACAGCATCATTAATTGGAATAGCAAAGCCCATACCTTCAACTTCTTCAGAAAGTAATTTCATAGATGTAATACCAACCAATTCTCCAGCAGCATTGACTAATGCTCCACCACTATTCCCTGGATTAATCGCTGCATCAGTCTGAATAACATTCATATCCCAGTCTTCTCTACCATCATTATTCAAATCAACAGATACTGTTCTTGATGGAGCAGATACAATCCCTTGAGTGACTGTTCCCGCATATTCAATACCTAATGGACTTCCCACAGCAAGAACAGGTTCTCCTGCTTCTAATAAATCAGAATCTCCAACCTTATAAGCTGATACATCAAAATTAACTGTCATTTTCAAAACAGCAATATCACCATACTCATCACTACCTAAACATTCAGCTCTCACTGATTCACCATTAGAATAGATGACTTCAATAGATTGAGCATTTTCAATAACATGGTGATTTGTAATGACATATACTGTTTTTCCATCTACTTTGTAGATGACACCACTACCACTACCAGCAAGTTGGTTATTTTGATAAACTGCAACACCAACAGCGGATTCCTTGGCACTTTCAATAACATCTGTTAAATCAGATTGCACATCATAATTAACTGTTTGAACAGTCGCATTAGATGAAGAAGCAGAATGACCACTTCCCTGATTCCCTAAGACTTTATACATCAAAAATCCATTACATCCTAATGATACAATCAATAATAACACAACAAAGATTTTAAATAGCTTATTTTTATTCATATGTTTCATCATTTATCTTTCCTTTCCATCATCAGATGATTTCTTTTTATATTTTTAATATAATATATAAATACCTTAACATTATTTTAAAAATGTGTGAAAATGTCAAAATAATGTCTATTCAAGGAGTTTCTTGATTTCTTCCATATGTTCTAAAGCTAATTGATAGCCATATTGATAAATACGATCAATCTTCTGTAAATCTTTTTCAAAAGAATCAATTTGAAGTTCTTCACTTGGTCTTAAAATAATCGCCTGTCCCTGTTGTTCTAACTGTTCACAATAAGCCAATGTTTCATTATATAAAAGATGTCTTGTTAATAAGGGTTGTACTAGTTGAGGATATTTTTTCTTCAATAAACGACTCGCAACAACATTAGCCTTTGATAGTGTTTTTTGATATCCTTTAGGTCGCGTTAGGACAATCAATAGTTTCTGATGTCCATCCTCCATAGCTTTTTTAACTGGAATAGGATCACAGATTCCACCATCATAATATTTCTTACCATTTAAAGAAATAACTGGAAAAGCAAAAGGAATGGCACAAGTTGCTTTCAACATTGTACATTTTTTATCTAATTGTTTCCCATCCAAATATTCACATTGACCTGTTTCCGCGTTAGTCACACCAACTTTCACTTGAGCTGGATTATTTAAAAATGTATCCCAATCAAAAGGATAGATTTCGTTAGGAATCGTTTCATAAGCATACTTTAATCCAAATAAACTACGATCATGCCAATAGTTACGAAGTCCCACATATCTTTTATCATGACGATGATTCATTAAAATATCATAATTACGTTTTGGCTGCTTAGATACATAAGAAAAACCGTCTGTAATACCTGCTGATACTCCAATAACATAAGGAAAATCAACACCATGATCATTCAATGCATCCATTACTCCACTAGAAAAAATAGGACGAAAAGTTCCACCTTCTAATACAAGAGCCCCCATTAACGTTTATCCTCCACCATAGACATATACATGTCTTCGTCAAATTCCTTTAAGAAAGCAACTAGCATATCAACAGTCGCTTCAAAATCATCAAGATGAATCATCGTATAATGAGAGTGCATGTAACGTGTCGGAATAGAAACAGTTAAATTCATGACACCCTGTCCCACTTTACTTAACTCTCCTGAATCTGTTCCACCTGCCAAATCCATATCAAGCTGATAAGCAATATGGTGATTTCGACAAATATTTTCTAATTGTTTTAATAAGCCAGTATGACCAATCACACTGCCATCCATCACACATAATGCGACACCATTTCCCAATCTGACATCGCCCTGTTCCCCGCCAGGAAGATCATACGAAAAAGTCACATCAATGGCTAAAGCCAAATCCGGTTGAACCATTTGTGCCACAGTTTTAGCACCACGTAATCCCACTTCCTCCTGTACTGTTCCTGCTACATAAAGAGTGGGATAAATCTTTTCATGATGCAAACGTTTCATAACTTCTACCATGACTGCGACTCCAATGCGATCATCCCATGCTTTGGAAAGCACACATTTTTCATTTTGCATCATGATAAAATCAGATACAGGCGTTACAGGATCACCTTTACCAATTCCCATATCTAAAACATCCTGTTTAGAAAAAGCTCCTACATCCAAATATAAGTCATCTACAGTAAGCACCTTTTCTTTAGGTGTCTGTTGTTTAAGAGCCATGACACCCTTTATGTTTTGACCATCACGTGTTTCAATATTCATTAAAGATGATGGTAAATGACGTGGATTCCAGCCACCTACGGGCTGAACCTGTATAAATCCATGTTCATCTATATTTTTAACTAAAAATCCTATTTCATCAACATGAGCTGTTAATAAAACCTTAAATGGGCTCTCCCCATTTTGAATCGCTATTAAACTTCCTAACCCATCATATTGTATTTCATCTACATATTCTTCTAAATATGTTTTCATTAATCTTGTTATATGTTTTTCATAGCCAGAAATACCATTGGCTAAACTGAACTGTTTCAACATTTCTAAATCAACCATTTTTTCAACCTCCTGTTTTCTATTATACCTTATTTTTATATCATCACAAGAGTCCTAAAAATTATTCCCATTTTTTCTCCAAAAAAACAAAAAGAGGGAAA
>NZ_SJOR01000021.1:0-34600 GCF_012027715.1 Massilimicrobiota sp. SW1139
GTTTCCATCTGCTTTTATAATGTTGTCATCATAACAGTCATTTTACCATCATATGTGACTTCTTCTTGATCACTACATATAATAAAATGATCTCCCTTTTTCACTTCCATACCTTCCAATGTTCCTTCACCTTCAAGAATACTTACCAATTGGAATGGTTTATCATTAATAATTGTATTTTCTCCATCCATTCTATAACAATCAACAGTGAAAAATTCGCTTTCTACATATCTTGTTTTAGAACCATGATCTATATGACTATTTGTAAAAAGTTTATTTGTTGCTAAATCAGCAGGTACATTTGTGACATCAATAGATTGTTGAACATGTAATTGTCTTTCATTACCATTTTTATCTTTACGATGATAATCATAAACACGATATGTAATATCAGAAGATTGTTGAGCTTCATAAATCAATGAACCACTACAAATCGCATGTAACGTTCCAGATGGAATATAGAAGAAATCTCCTTTATTAATTTCAAAAGAATTTAATAAATGATCATAATCATCATTTTCAATTGCTTTTACAAATTCTTCTTTTGTTTGAGCATGATGTCCCATAACCATTTTTGTTCCTTCATCAGCTTGTAAAACATACCAACATTCTGTTTTCCCTAATGAGTTTTCATGTTTGGCAGCATATTCATCATTAGGATGAACTTGAACTGATAAGTCATCTTTTGCATCTATAATTTTAACTAATAATGGGAATTGATCACCATTGACATTTCCAAAAAGTTCACGATGATTTTGCCATAACCAAGAAACAGTTTTTCCTTGATATTCTCCATCACTAATTGTACAATCACCATTTTGGTGTCCAGAAATAGCCCAACACTCACCTGTGCTATCACTTGGGATATCATAACCATAAACATCTCTTAATTTATGGCCACCCCAAATCATTTCTTTAAAAACTGGTTGAATCTTTAAAATATGTCCCATAATCATCTTCCTTTCCTATATATTTTAAGAATTCTTCAATTTGATTTTCATGAAAAAGCTGAATACCACATTTTTGACACATTCTAGCAAAAACACCTTGTCCTTCAATTAATTGATGTTGAAATGATCCATCATAGATACCATCACAACCACAACTTGGACTTCTAAACTTCAACAATGCCACTTGAACATCATTTTTAATGAAGATGTCTAACGCTTTTTGAGCACCCAAAATATATTCAGAAGTCACATCCTGATGATTGATTGTTTCAACTTTCAAGGGTTCCAAAGATTGAATTTCAGCAGGATCTCTTGGAATAGATAATCCTCCTAAGACCTCTGGACAAACTGGTATAATGGAATGTCTTTTATCCATTTCTATCAAAATATCAAGAGGATGGCTCTTTCCACTATATGTACAATTGACACCTAGCAAACATTGACTAACCCCTATTTTCATTTTGAATAAGCTCCATAATTTCATAAGGATTGTCAACAATATAATCAGCTCCAGCATTTTTCAATTCCTGTCGCCCTCTAAATCCCCAAGTTACACCAATAGAATCAATACCAGCATAATATCCTGTATCAATGTCCACCTGACTATCACCTATAAAAAAACAATCTTTTTTATCAAGTCTCATTTCCATCAATGCCATATAAGTTGATTGAGGATCAGGTTTGACAGGATATAAGTCCTGTTGTCCATAGATAGCTACAAAAGTATCAGGAAATAGATGTTCTACAATCTGAATAGCTAAAGCATGTGGTTTATTTGTTACAACAGCTAATTTTATATTTTGCTTTTTTAAATAAGTAATAAGTTCTTCTATCCCATCATAAGGTATTGTATGATCTAAACAATGTTCGCGATATATTTTTTGGAAATCTTGCAGACAAACATCCAATAAATCTAGATGTTCTGGACCTAAAGCTCTTTCCATCAATTTCTTAACACCATTACCAACAAACATATTATATTGAGAAATATCATGAGTTGGTAAATGATGTAACTTTAAGACTTCATTTGTAGATAATGCTAAATCTGTGATGGAATTAACTAAAGTTCCATCCAAATCAAAAAGACATCCTTTTTTCATATAAACCCCCTTTCACATTATAACAGTATTGAAAAAATAATGAAAGATGTTATAATGATTTTAAGTCAAATGGGGTGAATTTATGCAAGATAATCAATCAAGAAAATATACAGACATTTTTACATTTATTGGTTATGTAATTGGATTTTTATGTATTCTTTGGTACTTTATATTTGGAGGAAATCCATTCTTACCAGTAATTGGTGTCATTATTATTTTTATAGGACGTTTTGTTGGATCCGGTATTGATCGTATTATTGATTTAAAAGAAAATAAATAAAGTGATAGATTCCCTTATGGTCTATCACTTTTTTTATATTTTATTTTTTTCATAACTAAAATCAAGCAAGTAATTAATACTCCTATAATAAAAATGATAACAGCATAATAAGCTATTCTTTCCATCATTGATAGCTCAATATCTTCCGTTAAATGCATATCATATGAATAAAGCAAATAATCATCATTATAGATTGAAACTGTTCCTATCTTTTGACCACTTTTCATAGGTGCTACTAAAAAAGTCGATGTACCTACTTGATAAGATAGATCTTTCGTCGATATATTATTATCTATAATGATAGATAAAGTTTGTGGAGCTTGATATTCATAGCGAAACTGAAAAGATTGTAAAAGCCAATAATCAGCAATCGTTTCATCTTTTTTATAAAGAACAATTTCATGATAATGATCATGAAGATATTGACAAACTGTAATTGCATCTCTTACATGATTTTGAGTATATTGCCCACTGGCATATGCTGTCACTAAAATAAATTGATGTCCATTAAAAGTCATGGTACTTGCTAAAGTTAATTGCGCTTCATCTGTAAAACCACTTTTTGCACCATCAATTTGTGATATATCCAAACCATAACTCATATAACCTCTTTGTAAAGATGAAGACCACGTATGATTTTTCATTGAACTGGTATATGTTCGTGCATTAAAAACATCTGCAAACGTTTGATTTTGCAAAGCATGATGCAAAATCATTGCCATATCATAAACGGTTGTATAATGCTCATTATGATGTAATCCTGTTACATTCATAAAATGAGAATTCTTTAGATTTAATTGTTCTACCAACTGATTCATAGCCATAACCATCCCGTCAGTAGAACCATATGTTAAACGTGCCAAGGCATTACAAGCATCTGCACCAGATGGTAATAATGCACCATAAAGCAAATCCTCATATGTTACCAGTTCTCCAGCGTAAAATCCAGCTATTGTGGCTCCAGCCTCAAACAGTCCATCCAAATCTGCTTGTGTGATACGTACCTTTTCATGTATATCAGTTATTTTATCTAATGCTAAACTCACTGTTAAAATTTTTGTCATACTTGCCGGATAGATTTTATCCTGACTTTTTTGATCTAAGTAAACCATTTGAGTTTCCTGATCATAAAGATAAGCATATTTTGAGTGTAAAGAAACTTGAAAATTTTCATTTGCATGGACTGGAACGATTCCAAGACATACAATCATTGTAATCATACAAGTTATTATCTTTTTCATTTTATTTCTCCTCTTTTTAAAAAAGATAGCTTGGTTTCTGAAATGACAATCGCAATAAATATTAAAATAAATCCTAATAAGATTTTAAATGTAAGAATTTCACCATAAAAAGCAATTGAAAATGCGACTCCAAATACAGATTCCAAAGATAAAATCAATGAAGCATTACATTCACTTGTATATTTCTGTCCCGTTGTCTGACAAAACATTGTTAATGCAGTAGCAAATACAACAAGATAAAGAATCTGCAAATAAATAGACGGCTGTATTTGCGTTATAATAGATAAATCTTCAGTTAATAAGGCAAAAACAAATGAAATCATGGCACCACCCATAAACTGTAATGATGTGAAAGCTCCTCCATCAATTCCTTTAGAAAATTTTTTGATCAGTAAAATATGACAGGCATATAAAAAACCACCACATAATGTGAGAAAATCACCTATATTCATAGTTAAATGTTCATCTAAAGATACACAGCCAATCCCTAAAACACAAATAAAAGCTGCAATGAAATTATAAATATCAGGACGTTTATGATAAAACAGCCATACCAAAAAAGGAACAATAGCACAATAAACAGCTGTTAAAAAAGCATTTTTACCAGGTGTTGTATAGTTCAATCCCCATGTCTGTACATAATAAGCTGCAAACAAACAGCTCCCCGTTAACAAACCACCTTTGATTTGCTGAAAATTGAGATTTTTTATTTTTTTGATAAATATAAGTGATAATAAAATAGCTGCCAATGAAAATCTTAAAAACAACAATACTGCTGGTGTTAAAAAATCAACAGCACTTTTCATAACAATGAAAGAACTTCCCCAAATCAAAGCAGCTATAAGCAACAATAAACTTCCTTGAATATTTTTTTCCATTTCAATCCCCTTTCAAAAATAAATGGTACGTATCGTACCATTTATTATTTATCCATGGATGACATCATGACAACGAGGACATAATTCGCCTTCCATTTCTGATTCTTCAAAATAATTCCAACATCTTGGACATTGAACACCTTTAAATTTTTCACTATGAATATAAGCTGTGTCATATTCTTCAAGATTTGTAGAATCATTGACTAACTGAACTTTAGCGACAATAAACAACTGTTTTAAAACATCTGCTAATTTGTCCATATCTTGATATGAATCTTTTAAGCAAATAGTCACTTTTGCTTCCATATTAGATTTAATTTCTTTAGCATTTCTTAATTCTTCTAAAGATTTTAAGACATCTTTTCTTAATAATAAGAAACGATCATAATATTCTTTAATTACTTCTTCATTGTCTACTGGAAGTAATTCAGCTTTTGCTTCTAAGAAAATAGATTCAGCTTTATTTTCATCACAATGGAAATGATCATGTAATTCTTCACTTGTAAAGACAAGAATTGGTGATAATAATTTCATCATTGTTTTTGCATAATAATATAACACTGTTTGAACCTGTTTTCTTCTTAAGCTATCAGCTTTTTCAATATAAAGAATATCTTTTGTAAAGTCCATATAGAAAGCACTTAAAGTGTTTGTAAAGCAATTTAAAATTAATTGATTTGCTTCAGCAAAATCATATTGATTAAAGGCTTCTTCATAACCTTTCATTAACTGATTTAATTCAACAAGCATGTATTGATCAACACCTTCAAGTTTTGAGATTTCAATCAAATCACTTGCTTTAAAATCAGAAAGATTCCCTAAAACAAAACGCATTGTGTTTCTAATCTTACGATAATTTTCAGCAACTTGCTTCATAATATCATTAGAAATACGAACATCAGATTGATATGCAACTGAAGTTGCCCATAATCTTAAGATATCTGCACCATATTGATTGATAAGTTTAATTGGATCAACAGTATTTCCTAATGATTTAGACATTTTATTTCCTTTACCATCTAAAACAAAGCCATGTGATAAAACTGTCTTATAAGGCGCTTTATCATAAACTGCAGTTCCAATAATCAATGATGAGTTGAACCATCCACGATACTGATCACTACCTTCAAAGTATAAATCAACTGGATAACGATACCCTCTTTCTTTCATACATCCTGTATGAGAAGATCCTGAATCAAACCATACATCCATGATATCTTTTTCTTTTTTAAAGATACCATTTGGTGAATGTTCATTTGTATATCCTTCAGGTAACAAGAATTTTTCATCTTTTTCAAACCAGATATTAGAACCATACTGTCTAAATAAGTCAGAAATATGTTTGAAAACTTCTTCTTCCATAATTGGTGTCCCATCTTCACAATAAATAATAGGAATTGGAACTCCCCAGCTTCTTTGACGAGAAATACACCAGTCACCACGATCTTTAATCATGTTGTAGATTCTAATATGACCCCATTCATTTAACCATTCAACATGATCAATTTCATCTAATAATTTTTCTCTAATCTTATCAATTGAACAGAACCATTGGTCAGTTGCTCTAAAGATAATTGGTTTTTTTGTACGCCAATCATGAGGATAACTATGTGTAATGAATTCAAGTTTTAATAACACTCCTAATTCATCAAGTTTTAAAGTGACTGTTTTATTAGCATCATCAACATATTGACCAGCTAACCATTCACCACAGTCTTCCATCATGCAACCGTGTTCATCAACATTACAATAAATATCTAAACCATATTTTTGACCAACAATAAAGTCATCCATACCAAATCCAGGAGCAGTATGAACACATCCTGTACCAGCTTCAGCAGTAACGTGATCTCCTAAGATAACTAATGATTCACGATCATATAATGGATGTTGACAAGTAATCATTTCTAATTCTTGTCCCTTAAATGTTTTTAAAATCTGTTTTTCTTTTAATTCAAATTTTTCCCATAAAGAATCAACAAGTTCTTCTAAAACAATTAATTTTCCTTTTTCACTTTGAACAAGTGCATACGTATAATCCGCATTTAAACAAATCGCAAGGTTTGCTGGAATTGTCCAAGGTGTTGTTGTCCAAATCACAAAACTTGTATCTGTATCTAAAATACCTTTTCCATCTTTAACCTGGAATTTCACAAAAATAGTTGGACTTTTCACATCATGATATTCAACTTCAGCTTCTGCTAAAGCTGATTCACTTGATGGTGACCAATAGACTGGTTTTAATCCTTTATAAATTAAACCATCCATCGCCATCTTTGCGAAAACATCAATTTGATTGGCTTCAAATTCTGGTAATAATGTTAAATATGGGTGGTCATAATCAGCAAATGTTCCAACACGGATACATTGTTCTTTTTGAATTTCAACTTGTTTTAATGCATATTCATAACATTTTTTTCTAAATTCTGCTGTACTTAATTCTTTACGATTGACACCTAATTTTTGAATAGCATTTTCAATTGGTAAACCATGAGTATCCCATCCAGGAATATATGGTGTATACAATCCCTGCATGTTTTTATAACGACAAATCACATCTTTAATAATTTTGTTTAACATATGTCCAGTATGCATATTTCCATTTGCATATGGTGGACCATCATGGAAAACAAAATCATCATGTCCTTGATTTTGTTCAATGACTTTTTCATACATATGCGTTTCTTGCCATCTTTGAACGTAACCTGGCTCCTTTTTAGGAAGATTTCCACGCATTTCAAAATCTGTTTTAGGCATTAATAATGTGTCTTTGTAATTCATTGTATTCCTTCCTTTCTCAAATAAAAAACGTCCTGTTAAAGGACGTGATGACGCGGTACCACCTTTATTCATATCTTAAAGATATGCTCTCTATATCTTAACGCGATGAACGTCTTATCCTACTTGATTTCAGATAAGCTACTCTTAGGCTGATTCATTATAAGTTCCCCTTATTTGCTTTTCACCAACTGCAAACTCTCTGTAAGTTTTCCTTATAAACTGTCCTTGTCATTGTATTTGTTTTCTTGTTCTTCTTTAATTAAACTGAAAATTTCAGATTTGTCAATAGTTTCTAGCATTTCTTCGCTCATTTTTACAACATTTGCTCTAAAATCAATAGCTTCCTGTTTAAACGTATCCATATCCTTTGACAAACCACGCACATATTCCATTGATTCTTTAAGAATCATATTGGCATTTCTTTTGGCTTTTTCAATCAATTCACTTGCTTCTTTTAAAGCCAAACGCGCAATTTCTTCGTTAGTTTTCTCATGTACAGATATTTGTTTTGTAAGTAAAGTGTTTTGTTCTTTTAATTCAGTCATTTCTTCTTCCATTGACTGAATCCTTTCCTTTTGTTTTTCAATTTCCTGTTTTAATTCACCAATACGATCATTGACTTCAGCAATGTTATAACCACGAAATTGCTTATCAAATTGTTCCAATCCTTCCACCTCACTTATAAAAGTATCCACTTACAACATAATTTCCCTGTCTTGTTTGCTTATTTTCATCCACAATTTTAACACGTCCATGATGTTTAAAAGATACCATATCACTATTATGACACAAATAACTCACTTCTTCAACAATTTTATAATTGACTTTGACATGCCCATTACGAATAGCTTCACTAGCTAAAGCACGTGGTACTTTAAACATCGTTGATACCACTTTATCCAAACGCATACTCGATAAAATAAAAGAACGAGATGTATACTCATGTACAATTTCAATATCTTCATGACATTCTTGAAGCTTTATTTTTGATTTTTTTATTTGTTTTAATGTTTGGATAATATAAGGATAAGTTTGTTTTGTACAAGCAAAAAAACAACGCTCTCCATCAAAAATATCACCAACACACTCCCTTTTTATACCCAAATTCATTAAAGCTCCTAAAATATCCTTGTGCTGAATGCGTCCAAATTGCTGGCGATATATGACTTCAACCAATTGAATTTCAAAGTCAGACTTTTCAATTTCATAAAAATCTGGACAAATAATCATACGCTGATTTTCAGCATTTGTAAAGCCACCATAACTTAAGACTTTCAGTTCTTTACCGATAACACTTCTTACTATCTCCTGTTCATGAGGATTATAAAAAGGTGTTAATACCATTCTTTGATGATGCAGTGCCTGAAATTGATAGTCTAAAATTTTCTTAACAAAAACTTCGTCGCCTTTAAAATGTTCTAACATCATTCAAAAAGAAAGTATTAGCAAGTTTTTCACTTACTAATACTTGTTTATTCATCAGTTTCAGAATCATCCATTGTAATATTGCCAGAAACGCCAATATTCTTAGGAGTACATAAGAAAATTTTAGGTCCGATTTGTTGAATATCTCCTTCAATCGCAAAAATAACACCACTTAAAAAATCAATAACACGTTTAGACTGTTCTTTCTGTAAACGATGCAAATTCACAACTGCAGCTCTTTTTTGTTTTAAATACGTTGCAATTTCCTGAGTTTCACTATATGCACGTGGTTCAAATAAAATCAAATGACTATCTTTATTTGCACTTAATGCTTTCATAGCATCAGTTGTTTTTGTAGATTTTGCTTTTTCAAATAAACTTGTTGATTTTACACTTTCTTCTTCAGTATCTATTTCTTCATTTTCATAAACGTCATCATCATCTTCTTCAAAAAACCATTTTTTTACTTTTTCTCCGTATCCCATGAGGTAACCTCCTTACAATCTTTATATAATTATACCATATAATGTGTATGAAAAAAAGAGGAAAATACGGGAAATATCACCTTCTTCATACCATTTATTGACATTCAACATGTACCAAAATAACATCTTCACCAATGGTAATAATATGTTGAATAGGTATAACCAAAGCTGGTGGTCCTTTAAAAAAACATATGAATTTAAATGCTGAAAAACGTTCAACAATTAAAGCCTGTATACATTGACAACAAGGATCAATTTCCAAATCAACAACATAACCAATCTTACAACCTGATGAGGCATCAATGACATCTTTACTTTGTAAAGTTAAAAAGCGCATTTTATCACCACTTTAATATATGCTTTTATCCTATCATATATTTCTTTAAATGTGATAAAGCCTGTTTTTCAATACGAGAAACTTGTGCTTGAGAAATCATTAAATCTTTAGCAATTTCGCTCTGTGTTAAACCTTGAAAATAACGTTCATTAATGATTTGCATTTCTTTTTGATCTAAATGATGCATGGCTTTTTGTAAATCTATTGTCTTTTGAATATCTTCCATATGACTATGGTTATCTGGTATCTGACTTTCTAAATCAAAGGGTCCATTGCCATCATTTTGGACTTCCTGTGATAATGATGTCACACTGTGAGTAGAAGACAATGCTTCAACTAACGTATATTCATCAACATTTAAACGTTGAGATAATTCTTTTATAGATGCTTCTCGATTATATTTTTTCATATATTCTTCATTAACCAAAAGCGCTTTATAAGCAATATCTCGTAACGATCTTGGAATTCGCATAGGAGAATTTTCTCTTAAATAACGTTTCATCTCACCTTGTATAAGCGGAACAGCATATGTTGAAAAACGAACTTCTAAATTCGTATTAAAATGATCTATGGCCTTCATTAAACCAATTACTCCAACTTGAAATAAATCATCTAAATTATTCACTCTTTGTTGGTATTTTTGAACAAGTGATAAAACAAGTTTTAAATTAGAGAGAACCAATTTTTCTTTTATACAGGAATCATGATTTTGATGATATGTTTTCAATAATTCTATTGTTTGTTGATGAGATAATTTTTCATAATTTTCAATATTTGTTCCATTCAGTTCTACTTTATATTTTGACATGGATTCAACTCCTCATATCAGAGTTTCACCATTTTATTTGACATTATTCATCATCTTTCAATTTATTTCTTAATTTTCTAATAATTTTCTTTTCAAGTCTAGATATATATGATTGTGAAATACCTAATATTTCTGCCACATCCTTTTGTGTTAATTCCTCATGACCAATCAAACCATAACGCATCATAAGAATCTGTTGTTCTCTTGGATTTAAATAATGTAAAGCATGATAAAATTTTTCTTTTTGATCATTATGTTCTATTTCATCTTGTACAATATCTTTGTCCGTACCAATGATATCAGATAATAATAATTCATTACCATCATAGTCAACATTCAATGGTTCATCTAAAGAGATTTCTTGTCTGAGTTTATTATTTTTTCTTAAGAACATTAAAATTTCATTTTCAATACAACGTGATGCATAAGTTGCTAATTTAATGTTTTTATCCATATTAAAAGTATTCACTGCTTTGACTAACCCAATCGTTCCAATACTAATTAAATCTTCTATGCTACCATTTTGCATAGAATCATATTTTTTAGCCACATAGACAACGAGCCTTAAATTATGTTCAATTAATAAATCTTTTGCTTTTTCATCACCATTTTGTAATTTCAATAAAGCTTCTTTTTCTTCTTTACCTTTTAATGGTGCTTTTAAAACATCATGTCTACCAATATAGAAAAGTGATTTTCTTTTTAATACCCATTCCTTCAATAATAATAAGATCATAATAACCCTCCCATTAACTGTTGATTTAAAATGCAATCATACTGATTCGATGATATAATTCCAGCATAAACATCGTGTAATGTTTGATGATGAATTGTAATATCAGGCAATAAAATTAAATCAATTTTTTCCTGCTGACTCGCAGTTTCAATCCAAATATTATCAATAACAGTATAATCACCGGCAAATCTTTGATTGATAAAAATAACTGGATAGCCATGATATGTGACCTGATTACCATTATCAATAAAACCATAACATTGGTGTCCTTGAAAACAGACTTTGACCATTTGCTGATGAATACGATGACGGCATAAATCTATATAAAAATAGCTAATCAAAATAACTAGAATGGCAATAATCATGATATATCGTATATGATAGCCTTCCATCAATAAAACACCTTGAAAAATAATAGACGATGGCAATAACCATTGAACAAATGATAATATCGAAAAGTATATAAAAAGATATACAGGATAATATATATAGACAGACCGTTTAAAATAAAAAAATGTCAATATAAAATCATATAAAAGGATAAACCCAGTAAATAAATCAATAAATAAAAAAACAAATGAAATATTGTAAGTCAAAACATATAGACATAATCTTTTCTTGGTTATGCGTATATTTAATAAAAAAGATAATATTTCAAAACTCAGTAATATTAATAAAGCATTCATAAAATACGTAATTTCTATATAGACATTCATTTTTTCCACCCTCTTTCATTATAGAGAAATGGAATTAAAAATGATGTCAAAAAAAGATTGAAAGTACTCTCACTTTCAATCTTTCATTTTGACTATTCACTTGCCATAACATCTAAACGATGACGACGTTTCATAGCGTCTTTCTCACATTTATCCATTAATCCCTCAGCATGTTCTGGATTGACTTTAGATAATTGTGCAAATCTGTTTTCACTTAATAAGAAATCTTTGAATTTTGTGAAATCAGGTTCTTTAGAATCTAACTGTAATGGATTCTTTCCTTGTTCTTCTAAACGAGGATCATATCTTAATAAGTTGAAGTATCCACATTCAACAGCATGTTTTTGTTGTTGTTGATGGTTTGCAAGACCACCTTTAATACCATGTTCCATACATGGAGAATAAGCAATAATTAATGATGGTCCATCATAAGCTTCAGCTTCTTTGAATGCTTTAATTGTTTGCATTGGATTAGCTCCCATAGCCACTTGTGCTACATAAACATGTCCATATGCCATAGCAATCTGTGCTAAATCTTTCTTGGCTACTGTCTTACCACCAGCAGTGAATTTAGCAATAGAACCAGCTTGTGAAGATTTTGAAGATTGTCCACCAGTATTTGAATAAACTTCTGTATCAAGAACTAAGATATTAACATTTTGATTATTAGCGATAACATGATCTAATCCACCATAACCGATGTCATAAGCCCATCCATCTCCACCAATAATCCATTGAGATTTAGTGACAAGTTCACCTTTCATATCTAATAATTCTTTGATACCTTCACATTTTGAAGCTTCTACTAAAGATACTAATTGATCATAAAGTTTTCTTTCTTCAACTCTTTGACCTTTGACATCTGCATATTGTTCTAATACAGTTTGAAGTTCAGGTTCACATTCAGCTTTATTTTCTTCAATGATTTCTAAGATACGTTTAGCCATATAATTTTCAGCTAATTTCATACCAAATCCATATTCAGCATTATCTTCAAATAATGAGTTAGCCCATGCAGGTCCTTGTCCATTTTCATCAATTGTACAAGGTGTTGATGGTGTAGAACCACTATAAATTGAACTACATCCAGTTGCATTTGCAATTCTCATATCAGCTCCAAATAATTGAGAAGCCAAACGATAATAAGGTGTTTCACCACATCCACCACAAGCACCAGATACTTCAAAGTATGGACGCATAAATCCAACACCTTTAACTGTTGTTGTTGGGTAGCGATCAGCTTTATATGTCACTTTTGAATAAATATGATCAGCTAAAGAAGCATGTGGTAATTCTTCTTTTACTGGCACCATAGATAAAGCTTTCTTTCCAGCTTTACCTGGACATTCAGTCACACATAATCCACAACCAACACAGTTATCTGGAGAAACTTGAATACGATAAACCAATCCATCAACATTTCTACCGATTGGTTTTAATACATCATTTGAAATATCTTCTGGCATAGCTTTCATTTCATCTTCATCAATTAAGAAAGCACGAATTGTTGCATGAGGACATACCATAACACAGTTATTACATTGGATACAGTTTTCTTTTTCCCAACGTGGTACATCAATAGCAATCGCACGTTTTTCTTTAATCGCAATACCAGATTTCATTGAACCATCTAATTTATCCATAAATGCTGAAACAGGTAAATCATAACCATCTAAGGCATTGATTGGTGCAACGAAATTATCAAAGTAATCATCACCAGTTCTTGCTCTTGTAGCAGTAACTGTTAAATCAGACCAGCTTGCATCAACAGGAACTTCAACAATAGCATCTTTTCCTGCATCAATAGCTTTGTAGTTCATTTCTACTACAGCATCACCTTTTTTACCATATGTTTTCTTAGCCATTGCTTTCATATATTCAACAGCTTTATCAACTGGTAAAATTTGTGGGTTTAAAGCAAAGAATGCAGATTGAAGAATTGTATTTGTATGTCTTCCCATACCAATTTCACTAGCAATTTTTGTTGCATTAATGATATAGAATTTAGCATTTTTATCAGCTAATTGTTTCTTTAATTTATTTGGTAAATAATCAACAATTTCTTTTTCATCAAATTCTGTATTTAATAAGAATGTTCCACCATTCTTTAAGTTTTTCAACATATCATATTTCAATACATAGTTATCTAATGAACATGAAATAAAATCAGCATTATTGACATAATAAGTTGCACGAATTGGTGTATGACCAAATCTTAAGTTAGAGCGTGTAGCTCCACCAGCTTTTTTACTATCATAAGCAAAGTAAGCCTGTGAATATAAATCGGTATGATCTCCAATAATTTTAATTGAAGATTTATTAGCAGATACTGTACCATCTGATCCTAAACCATAGAATAAGCATGAAGTATAATCAGCATTAACATGGAAATCAGGGTCTTCTTTTAATGATAAATGAGTCACATCATCATTAATACCAATAGTGAAAGATGTAAATGGATCTTCATCTAATAAATGATCATATACAGCTTTGATTTGACCAGGTGTTGTATCTTTAGATCCCATACCATAACGTCCACCAATAACTTTGATGTTTGTATCTTTTAATACAGAGCATACATCTAAGTATAATGGTTCTCCAGTTGCTCCCATTTCTTTTGTACGATCTAAAACAGCAACTTTTTCAACAGTATTTGGTAAAACTTTTAATAGATATTTTGGTGAGAATGGACGATATAAATGAACTTTAATCAATCCAACACGTTCACCACGTTTATTCATTTCATCAATTGTTTCTTTAATTGTTTCAGTTACAGAACCCATTGCAATGATCACACGTGATGCATCACTTGCTCCATAATATGTAAATGGCGCATATTCACGTCCAGTAATTTCTGAAATCTTTTTCATGTAATCAGCAACAATTTCAACAACAGCTTCATAATGTTTATTTTGTGCTTCTCTACCTTGGAAATAGATATCATCATTTTCAGCACCACCACGTTCAATTGGATTTGTATGTGGATTTAATGCATTTTCTTTAAATTTCTTTAATGCCTCTTTATCTAACAAGCTTTCTAAAACATCATAATCCATAACTTCTACTTTTTGAATTTCATGAGAAGTTCTAAATCCATCAAAGAAGTGAATAACAGGAACGCTTGCCTTAATTGCAGTTAAATGAGCAATTCCTCCTAAATCCATAACTTCTTGAACGCTATGAGAACAAATCATAGGCGCACCAACTTGACGACATGCATATATATCCTGATGATCACCAAAAATATTTAATGAACGTGTTGCTAAAGCTCTCGCAGCAACATGGAATACACCAGGCAATAATTCACCTTGAATTTTGTACAAGTTTGGTATCATCAATAATAAACCTTGAGATGCCGTAAATGTAGTTGCTAACGCACCACCTTGCAATGCTCCATGTACAGCTCCAGCAGCTCCAGCTTCTGACTGCATTTCGATAACATTAACTGCTGATCCAAAAATATTTTTCTTTCCTTGAGCAGCCCATGTTTCCGCATTTTCAGCCATTGGAGAAGATGGTGTAATTGGATAAATACTTGCAACTTCACTAAATGCATAAGCGACATGTGCAGCAGCAGTATTTCCATCCATTGATAAATACTTTTTAGACATAATTTTCTTTCCTCCTATATCATATAGTATACTCTTATCAATAAGAAATTTCCACATGAAAAATTTATTTTCATCATAAAGAATCGAAAATTTTAATATTTTTGATTTCTCAAAAAATACACTTTTTTTATAATATAAAAAATGATAGAATAATGTCGAAAAATGAAAGGAGTTACTCATGAAAAAAAGAAACTGTTTTATTGGTCAATCGGGAGGACCAACCGTTGCGATTAATGCATCTTTGGCAGGAATTATTCATGAATGTATCAAAAGCCAAAAATTCGACCATGTTTATGGGATGGTCAATGGAATTATGGGATTGTTAGAAAGCCGATATATGGATTTGGGAGAGTTATTTAATGATTCACAAGCTTTAGAACAATTAAAACATTCTCCTGCTATGTATCTTGGTTCGTGTCGTTATAAACTACCCAATTATCAGGATGATCCTCAAACTTATGAAAGATTATTCCATACTTTTGAACAATTACATATCACGGATTTTTATTATATTGGTGGTAATGATTCTATGGATACAGTTGCAAAACTATCAGCGTATGCCAAGTCTATTCATTCCCCTATTTGTTTTATTGGTATTCCTAAAACAATTGATAATGATTTAATGGGAACTGACCATACTCCTGGTTTTGGTTCAGCTGCTAAATATGTTGCAACTTCTATGCTGGAAATTGCTTATGACAGTTCAATTTATAAATTAAATGCTGTTACAATTGTTGAAATTATGGGGCGTAATGCTGGATGGTTAACTGCTGCCAGTGCGCTAGCAAGAACGCAATGCAATGAAGCACCTGACCTTATCTATTTGCCTGAAGTTCCGTTTTCAACGCAAAAATTCTTAGATGATATTCGTAAAGTTTTTCGTCATAAAAAGAATATTATTATTGCTGTCAGTGAAGGAATTAAAAATGAAAATGGAGAATATTTGGATGCTGATTCTAAATATACAAAACGTGATGCTTTTGGACATGTTTTGCATTCTGGAACTGGTAAAGTCCTAGAATCATTAGTTTATCAGGAATTCAAATGTAAAGTGCGTAGTATCGAATTAAATGTCCTACAAAGATGTGCTATGCATATTGCTTCAAAAGTTGATTTAGAAGAATCATTTCAAATTGGACAAGCGGCTGTTCAAACATCAATGGAAGGACACAGTGGTGTTATGATGACTTTCCAACGTGTTCAAAATCAGCCTTATCAAGTTGAGTACACCTATAAGGATGTTCTCAAAATTGCCAATTTAGAACAACGTATTCCTGTTGAATGGATCAATGATGAGCATAATGATATCACTCAAGAACTTTATGACTATTTAATTCCATTAATTCAAGGAGAAGTTGCGATTACATATGAAAATGGTATTCCATGTTATAGTGATATAACACATTTACGTTATAAATAAAACATAAAAAGAGATTTCACATCAAGTGAATCCCCTTATTTGGACATTCAAATAAGGAGGTTCATTTTATAAAATCTCTTTTTATTTATTTCCAAAAATATATTGGAAAATAAATCTCTGATACCATTTCAATGATTGACTATATTGACGAATCCATTGTTGATAATAGCGAAGGAATTGAAACCATTCTTCATCACTTATTTCATGAGAAGAATATTTAGCTTTATAAGCAAGATTCTTTAACTCTTCATCATCAACATTATGCCAAGAGGATAATTTCCTTATTTTTCTATAATAAGTTAAAACTTTCTGATTGTTATTCATACGTCTTGTTTTGATCATCATCCAATGTGTTGTCAAATAACGATAAATAAAAATGAATATAAAGATTCCAAATACCCCAGCAATAATCCATATATTTTGATGAGATGATCTTGTTGTAACATCTAAATCTACAGGTGTATTCTGTATTGTTTCTTCTTCAGGTTGTGTTGTTGGTACATCACTCGTATTTGCAGTCTGTTGATTTTGACTTGCTATATCATCAAGAGCATCACTGATTTCTTCGATATTTCCCGAAGGTGTCATTTCATAAGGAATCCAACCTTTCATATTTTCATAAACTTCTATCCAGGCATGCGAACGATATTGAGGAATTTTGGCTTCACCATTATGAAAATCACTTTCTAGCATTGTATATCCTCTTACAAAGCGTGTTGGAATACCTAACTCCCTTAACAACAAAGCTCCAGCAGTCGCAAAATGAGTACAACTTCCTTTATGATTTTCAAACAGAAAGTATTCAACAAAATCTTTATCGGAAGGTAATGTTCCTGCATTCAAATCATATTCTGCTTGCTTAGCTAAAAGTTCCTGCACCTGTTGGACTGTTGATGCGATATCAAAATCATATGGATATTCAATATCATTTTCATATAATAAACGCGATAATTGTTGTTTTAATTCATCTGGAACATCTAAATAATGTTGATACACATAATCTTCATATTCTTCATCATACTGCTCAGAAATAAAATAACTATTTTCATCTAGTCCTAATTGAGGATCTTCTTCATAAAGATATAAAACATCCAATGAATCAGAAGTACTTTCTATATATGAATCAAAAAGAACTGGATACTCTTGAACATTATCAATAAAATAGTATGGTACAAATTGAAAATCATATTGACGTTGAGGGAGAATTTGAACACTTTGAAAAGATGGTAAATAATTCAACATTAAAAAATCGCTATACATAGTTAAAGAATGACTATTATCATAATTTTCCGTAACCTCATGCCATTCATTATCACTGTAATTGGCAAGCGAATAAGCTCTTAAATAAGAAGAAAAAGGAACATTGGACTGTACTGTTAAAGCCAATCCATTTCTAAGTTGCACATTGCCTGTAGGTAAAGAACCATCAATATCTCGACTCATACCCGTTTGTGTAGCTATTCCTAAAGGATTTCCTTTTCCGTTAGAAAACCAATCAATCATTTGTGATAAAACCGATGATGATTCTTGTTGAAACAAAGGATTTCCCTCTAAATAAGTAGATGCAGTTACAGACATTATACATAATAATATAATAACCACAATCTTTAAGGTATATTGTTTTTGCTGATATTTTAAAGCCACTGTAAATAATAATGCATAACAGATAAAGATAATAAAGCAATAACTCTCTTGAGAAGAAAGTTCGTGTTTGATAAATACAGGAAACATAAAGAGAAAAATCAAACTGATGATTTTAAGCAATGAAAAATGCATTGTACATACAGTTGATACAATCAAATAGATAACTGGCAACCCAATTATGAATATAATAACTTGATAAAACATATCTCGACTATATAATTCTAAAGGAAGTAATTCATCAAATTTTAAGAAATAATCAAATTCAATAACAGATTGAAGATTATTGATAAAATAATGACACTCACTTTGAAATAATATAATCAACACTAATAATAAAATGATAAAAATGAATACACATGGTTTTTGAGGCATTATCTGATATTTAATAAAATAAAAGTAAAATCCTATTCCTATCATGCCTAAAAGAATAATACTTATATATGTGTTTTCAGGAAAATATAAAGAATGATCATAATTTCCTATCAAACCCATACATCCTAAAATAATCATGAAAACATTAATGATATGGATGATGTATTGTTGAAAAAAGAAGTTGATTGTTTTTTTCATAAGTGATACACCTCCAGATTCTGTCCCTTTATTTGATAAAAAGAACGTGACATGAAAGATTTATCTAAAGTTTTGATAGGATTTTTCATCATCCATCGAACGGTAGTCGCAAGATTATCAACAGAATGTATAGATTGCACATGCATATTTTGTACATCACATGAAGTTACAATTTCAAAAGCAATATTCTCTTTTAATAAAGAAATACATAAAGAATAAAAATAATCAAACTGTAAATCATAGAATGTATTGTTTTCTTTATATTCCATCGCAAGAGTAAGATTTTCGTGAACAGGTTGACTTCCCACCTTAACAAAAAATTCTTGAAATTTTGATGACATATTCCAATGAATATGCTTAAGTTCATCACCTTCACGATATGTTCTAATCTCAAAAATTTCACTATAATCATCGCCTTTTTGATCTGTCAAATAATTTTCTTCTTGTTCATCCAATTGATGAACCTGATGAACAGATACATCTACAAGATGGTAATGTGGCATTACATCAAATGAATTTTGTATGGATACAGTTTTTGAAAAAGAAAAACATTGTAATAAATCAAAACATTTTATTTTCTGAACCTGAATCGTATAATGACCACAATGAGGACAAGGAATCTCTACATCTACTTGCTGATCATGAAGACATACGCTTTTTTCAACTACAATTTGAGAAAAAGCATCTATCATTTGATATTCAATTATAATCTGACCACATGGGATAGGTGTAACACTTTGACGACAAAAACTCAGGTTAATAGTTTCATCACGCAAACAATATGCTTGTTGCATTTTTATTGAGATTGTTGTTTTTCGCATTGGAATAATACTAAGCAATAGACATATACATATTAAACAAAAAGCCATCAAAAACAATAAAAATGAAAAATACCCTGAAACAAAACGCCATAATCCATATAAAAAAGCAAGAAAACAAAAATATTTTAATAAGTTTTTCATACTTTTAATTGAGGTTCTCCAACTGATTCTAAGATTTCATCTACAATCTGATATGAAGAGACTTTGTTCATTTTAGCTTCATATGTCAGTATGAAACGATGAGCCAAAACCATTGGTGCAACATATTGGACATCTTGCGGAATCACATAATCACGATCATTTAAAAATGCATAGGCTTTAGCTGTTTTCATGATAGCTAAAGAACCACGTGGCGATACACCTTGTTCAATTTGAGAATGTGAACGTGTTGCAGTAATGATTTGCATAATATAATGATAAATATCATCATGAACATATATCTGATCAATCATCCTTTGATATTGTAGTATCATCTCAGGTGATAAAACTGATTGTATATCATCTAAAGGATTAGATTTTTGACGTTGTTTCATTATTTCTATTTCCTCTTCAAATTGAGGATAACCTAAACTTAATCGACTCATAAAACGATCCATTTGAGAATCAGGCAATAGTTGCGTTCCAGCAGAGCCAAAAGGGTTCTGTGTAGCAATGACACAAAATGGCTGAGGTAATACATATGTTTTTCCATCTACAGTCATTTGTCCTTCTTCCATCAACTCTAATAAAGCTGCCTGTGTTTTACTAGATGTACGATTCATTTCATCTGCTAATAAAAGATGACAAAAAGCAATTCCTTCTTTATATTCAAATTGCTGTGTCTGTGGATTATACATCGTAAATCCAACGATATCACTTGGCATAATATCTGGTGTTAATTGAATACGGTGATAATCTAGCTGTAAACTTTTTGATAATGCTAATGCTAGATTTGTTTTTCCAACACCAGGAATGTCCTCAAGCAAAATATGTCCCCTAGAAAGTAAAGTAACCAATATTTGAATAATAACCTCATCTTTCCCAACAACAGCTTTTTTGATTTCGTTGACTGTTTGTTTCATTTCTTGATTCATATCTTTTCACCTCTTTCTATCTTTTTTTAGTATAACAGATATAAAATCATTTCAAAATAAATAATAAAAAAAGAAATCTATTTTTCATAAATTTCTTTTTGATATCCAATAATAATTTTTTCACCATCAATAAGCAATGGACGCTTGATTAACATACCATTTTGAGATAATAACAATGCTGCTTCATCTTCATTCATATCATTTATTTTATCTTTTAAATTCATTTCACGATAAAGTTTTCCAGATGTATTAAAAAATGGTTTGATTCCTTTTCCATTTTGACGTATCCAACACAGTAATTCTTCTTGAGTCGGTGTTTCATTGACAATATCTCGTAATGTCACATCTATTCCCTGTTCTTTAAGCTTTTTTAAAGCTTTTAAACACGTACTACAACGTGGATAATATATAAATTCCATTTATGCCACCTCCATTAATGATAAAGCTACTCTTTTTTTCTTCAAATCAACATCATAAACATATACATCTAAAATATCTCCAACATGACATACATCTAAAGCATGTTTCACTTTATGAGATGACATTTTAGAAATATGTATTAAACCATCATTTTTTAATCCAATATCAACAAAGGCACCAAAATCAACAACATTTCTCACAACTCCCTGTAATTTCATTCCTTTTTTCAAATCTTCAATTTTTAAAACATCTTTTCGTAAAATAGGAACATTATATTCATCACGAGGAGAGCGATGTGGAGATATAAAAGCTTCTATTAAATCTTCAGCTAAATAAGAATCTAAGTGTAAATCTTCTTGAATCTGCTGAATAGATACTTGTTCAATCACATCTTTTGCATGTTTTGTACCAATATCATTTTTTTGTAAATGAAGATACTCTAAAAGATGATTCGCATCATTATAATTATCTGGATGAATACTCGTTTCATCTAATTTTTCATTACCAGATAGAATTCTTAAAAATCCAACAGCCAATTCATATGTTTTTTCTCCAAGTTTTTTTACATTTTTAATTTGTTCACGAGATGTAAATTTACCATGTTCTTCACGATATTTCACAATATTTTTAGCTGTAGAGATTGATAAACCAGATACATATTGTAGTAATGAAGGAGACGCTGTATTAATATTGACTCCTACCTGATTGACAACTTTTTCTACCACAAAATCTAACTGTTCTGTTAATTTCTTTTGATTCATATCGTGTTGATATTGACCAACTGAAATAGCCTTTGGCTCAATTTTAACAAGTTCTGCTAAAGGATCTTGTAAACGTCTGGCAATAGAAACAGCTGACCTTTCTTCTACCTGATAATCTGGAAATTCTTCCTTAGCAATTGTACTTGCAGAATAAACGCTAGCTCCCGCTTCAGACACGATGACATATTGTACATCTAGATTATATTTCTTAATAAACTGCGCTATAAAGCTTTCTGTTTCGCGACTGGCAGTTCCATTTCCAATGGCAATAATTTCAATTTGGTATTTTTGAATCATAGACAGTAATATTTTTTCATCCTTAGTGTAATCATCTTTAGGTATAGTAATGAAAACTTTATGAATATCTAACACTTTACCAGTTGGATCAATAGCCGCTAATTTACATCCTGTTCTAAAAGCCGGATCAACCCCTAATACATATTTATCTTTCATTGGTGCCTGTAATAAAAGATTTTCCAAATTTACTGAAAAAACATTTAATGCCTGTTCCTGTGCTTTTTCTGTTAATTCATTACGAACTTCTCTTTCTACAGATGGGAAAATCAAACGTTTAAATGCATCTTTAACAGTATCTTCAATAAAAGTATCTAGCGAAGATTCACGTCTACGCATAACACCATTATAAATATATTGAATGAAGCGATCTGTATCAATATCAATAGAAACTGTTAACACCTTTTCTTTTTCAGCACGATTAATCGCAAGAATTCGATGTGATGCAATATACTGAACCCTTTCCTGATAATCATAATACATTTCATAAATCCCATCTTCTTGATCAGGATTTTTCTTTTTGACATGAGAAGAGATCATACCTGTCTTATAAATCATATCTTTTGTATATTTTCGATAACGTGGTTCATCACTTATTTGTTCTGCAATAATATCTTTGGCTCCATGAATAGCCTCTTCAATAGTTAATACTTGCTCATTTAAATATTTTTGAGCTTCTTTTTCCAAATCGAAAGTTCTAGGTAATTTTAAAATCGATTGAGCCAATGGCTCTAATCCTTTTGCCTTAGCAATAGATGCCTTAGTTTTCTTTTTCTCTTTAAATGGTCTATAAAAATCTTCAACTTCACTTAATTTAGAAGCATTTAAAATATTATGTTTTAATTCTTCAGTCAATAAACCTTTTTCATCAATTAAACGAATAACATCTTCTTTTCGTTCCTGAAGATTGACTTGATATTCATATACTTTTGAAATTTCTCTAATTTGTTCTTCATTTAATCCACCTGTTTTTTCTTTACGATAACGTGCTATAAAAGGAACAGTAGCTCCTTCTTCTAATAAAGATAAAACATTTTGAATTTGTTGTTCTTGAATGGATAATTCTTCAGCCATTTTTTGTATAATTTCTTGATTCATAAAAATCCTCCAATAATAAAAAAACACATTGATAAACAATGCTCAATCAATTGGTGCATCTGATGAGACTCGAACTCACACGGATTAAATCCACTACCGCCTGAAGATAGCGTGTCTACCAATTCCACCACAGATGCGTAAAACAAAAATGGTGCAGGCGATGAGATTTGAACTCACACGGAAATACTTCCACTACCCCCTCAAGATAGCGTGTCTACCATTCCACCACGCCTGCAATTAGCGTTTATATTATAACAAAAATCATATTTCTATGCAATAAGGAATAGAGAATTCACTCTATTCCTTAATCAAATCATAAATAGCTTTTGCATAGATAGCTGTTGCCTTCATTAAATCATCAATAGAAATTTCTTCATTATTTTGATGAATCTTATTATCACTATCTGGGAATTCAATACCAAAAGCAACACAATTAGGCATTGTTTTTGCATATGTGCCACCACCTATAGCCTGTGGTTGATGATTATGATCACCTGTAAATTCAACATAAGCATTATGCAACTTTTGAATCAATTCACTTTGAGGATCTATATATAAAGCTTTTCCTAAATGATGTGTTTCTTTTAATCCATAAATGTTAAGACATTTTTGCATTTTTGCTGTCAACTGTTCATCTGTCACTTCATGAGGAACACGCATGTCTATAATCATATTAACATGTCCATCCTTGTAATTGATAACCCCTAAATTCACTGTTAATGGACCCATTAATCCCGTATAAGCTATACCTAATTTTTCCCCATAACAATCATTATAAAAATATTGATCAATAAATTGAACTAATTGATTTTGTGATATAGTTGATAAATAATGACACATATATACAGCCCCATTAATTCCTAATTCTGGTGTAGAGGCATGAGCAGATTTTCCAATCAAAACAAGTTTTGTATGATTTCCTTCTTCTTCAACATATCCATCTAATTGGTGAGCAGATAAATATTCAGCAAATGATTCTCTATATTGTTTATATGAACCTGTTAAATAAGCTTCACAAACTTCTGGAACAATATTTGCTCTATTTCCAGAATAAAGTCCTATTAAATTATCGTTTTCAATTTCACCAATTATTTTAAAATTAACACCTGCTTTTTCTCCATAGACAACAGGAAATTCTGCATCTGGTGTAAACCCCATTGAAGGATAAGGTTTCTTTGTAAAATAATATTGCATACATTTTGAACCATTTTCTTCATTACATCCAAAAATCACTCTTGTTTTCATTTTCACAGGTAAATTTAATTCACGAATAATTTTAGCAGCATAGTAAGCAGCAATGAGTGGTCCTTTATCATCAGCTACTCCTCGCCCATATAACTTTCCATTTTTTAAAGTTGCTGCATATGGTTCACTGTTCCATCCACTCTCATTGCAAGGCACAACATCCAAATGTCCTAAAATACCAAAAATTTCTTCTCCCTCTCCTATATCAATATGTCCTGCATAACCATCAACATTTTCACAAACAAATCCATCTCTCTCACCTATTTCTAACATAGCATCTAACGCATCACGACATGCTTTTCCAAATGGTTGTCCTTCGTTAGCTGTTGTTTCATCTAAAATAGATGGTATTTTACATAATGTCTGTATATCTTCTATCATTTTATCTTTTCTTTTATAGACTTCTTCTAAAAAATCAATCATTTTAAAATCACCTCTCAATTATTATAGCAAACATTTTTAATAAAACGATACTTTTTGTTAAAAAAATGATATGATATATAAAATGGAGGGAATAAACATATGGAAAATATCAGATTTCATATTACCGTCAAAGCTATTGTCATTTATCATCAAAAAATCCTGATTCTCAAAAGAGTACGTCCTTCTAGTGATGGACTTGGTTTTTGGGAACTTCCTGGAGGTGGATTAGAATATGGTGAAACACCACACCAGGCTCTTATTAGAGAATTAAAAGAAGAAACAAATTTAGATGTGAGAATCATCAAACCAGTGTATACTTTTACAGCCGTTCGACCTGACTATCAAACCGTTGGTATTGGCTTTTTAGCTATTCCAACCAATGATCATGTTCAAATCTCTCATGAACACACTGAATATCGTTTTGTTTCTAGTGACGAATTACTTAATTATGTTGATCAGAAAATCTATGATGACATTATTACAACACTTAAAGAATATGAATCAATGAATATTGAAGACTAAAAAATCAAGGATTCATTATCCTTGATTTTTCTTGTCATAATAATCTTTAATTGCTGAAATAGATTTTTTCTTGAAATTAAAATACATATAACCAACAACTGCAGTTGATAATGCAAATACAACTGTAGTGCCGATAAAAATATTTCTCATTAATTCAGTTGAAGAATTCTTTTCCTTTAAATTTCCAATTTCTTCAAATTGTTGTAAAAATCCATCAGAATATAACATTAAAGTATTTTCTGTTTTTTCATGAAGATAATATGCCATATTACCATTTTCTAACATGATATAAATTAATTCATAATTCTCAAATTTTTTATCTTCAAAAATCCAACCTGGTATATCTAATTTTTCTATTTTTAAAGTAGTAAATTTTAAACCATCAATGTTTTGATTTTTTTCAGGAATATCAACAATGAACATATTAATACCATTTAAAGATATAGGCTCAAATTTAGAAGTTACTTTTCCATCTTCAAATAAATAAAAACTTTTTTCATTATTTTCATCTACTAAATAAACAATTGTTTTATTCATCTGTTCACTAGTCCATGCAGGAATTTCTTTTCCATCTAAAGAAACTTGAGTTTCTTTAAAAGACTTATTTGGTCCTTCAATTCCATCTAAATTTCTAACTACCCCTAATTTATTTCCGTTATACTCGGTATATACAAGTGGAGTTTCATCAACATTAACAACGATTTTATATGATTTTACACTTCCATTTTCAGCTGTACATTTTACTGTAAAAGTATTTTTACCAACATCTAATTTTTTTTCACCAGTTCCACTAACCGAAGCTTTACTATCCTTAGCTTTTGCAGAAATTGTAATTTTTGTTTTATCCGCAGGTAAATTTACAGTATAACTTGTTGTAGAAGCCTTAAAAGAAGGGGAAAGAGTTCCTTCACTAACAGATAAACTAGCTAAAGAATTTTCTTTTGAACGTGTATCTTCTTGTTTTACTTCTTCAGCTGTATTTGTTGTAGACTGTGTACTATTTGTGCTTGAACTAGAGTTTGAATTTTGATTTCCACCTGAAGAACTTTTATCTTTTACATCAAAACTAATGCTTTTACTAAAAGATTGATCTTCAGAAGACCCTGTATAAGCCGAATATACTCCACTAACTGTAAAAGAACCACTTCCTACTGAAGTAGGAGTAACTTTATAAGTAACATATTTAGTTTCTCCTAACGCATCAATATCTCCACTTCCTCCAGAAACACTTCCATTATTTGAACTTGCACTATTAATAAGTGCATAGCAGTCAGTAACACTCAATGTAAAAGTGATTGTTTGTCCGATAGTTATAGATGTGCTAGATGCTGATAAACTAACACCAGCTGCAAATGTTTTTGATGTATTAATTACCAAAGTTCCAAATAATATAAATAAACATAATAATAATTTATAAAATCTCTTCATTCTAAAATTCCTTTCAGTTTAAATTCAACAAAATCTTTCGAATACCAACATAATCGGTTGGCGATATTTTCCCATCACTATTCATATCAGCAACTTCTATTTGAGTAGATGATAAAGTTACAGTTTTTAATAGATATCTTCTTACCAAAACATAATCTGTTGGACTTATTTTCCCATCCAAACTAACATCTCCCTTAGAATAAGTAGATTCTACTTGTCCTAATAGCGTTACTTCATTTGCTTTCACATATCCATAATGATTAGAAAAATCATATAATGCATTAACATCTCTTTTTGTTCTACTTTCATTTAAAGGAACATCAGTCTGTACTTTATACCATGTTTGTCCATCGCTACCAGTTACTTTTCCTAAAACAAGTAATGGATAATCATATACATCAGCAGATTGTCCACTTGAAACTACAGCTTCAGAATTATATAAAATCGTAGATTTAGGATTTGCTTGATTATAGACATTTATAACATCAGCAGTGCCAATTCCTATTGAATAATGATTATAATCTACTTTTGATGTATCGATTGAATACCCTTGTGAAGCAGCTTTTTCTCCCCAAAAAGGATCAGATGCATATTTGACATTCAAACCACTATGCTTATCACCTAAATGAGGACCTCTATAACGACTATCATATGAATCTAAATATCCTTTAGACATCCATTCATACGCGAATTCATTGATACATTGCTCGACACTTGTAAAATAATTTGCACTTTGCCCAGGGCTTGAATCAACCGCATTCAATCCAAATAAGTTATTTTTTGTTTTTGCTATATTACTTGTACCATATGCCGTTTCATTGCAAGCTATCCCAAACATAACCAAAGCATTTACACCGTATTTGTTTTGTGCATTGATAAAAGCCTGTGCTTTATTATACATCTTAGACGATGTTGGTATTTTAACTTTATTATTAATTCTGTTATTTAACTGCTCAGCAGATAAATTTGTTTTAGAACGTAGTGATACATACTGATAATAATTATAGTATGGATTACTATAATTCACAGAATTTTTATATGTATTATTTCTATAATCATTAATCATTTTTTCAAAGGTAGTATAAAAATAATGCCCATCATAGCTATAATATTTCTCTCCAGAATCTAAATAAGATGGTTTATATCCTACCGTTGTTGAATAGCGAGATATATTAGATGCAGATAAATAATAAGAATAGTAATGATATAATTTACCACCACTTACTGTATAATAACTTAAATTTTTATTATTGTCGGCTTCTTGATAAGTAGGTGTACCTGCAACATCACTGGCTTTAACCTTTATAACTACTCCTCCAACTTTACATATATAGCTACTACCGTCCATCTTAATATAAGCAGCATCTGCCACTGATGTTGGATTTAAGTACCCACTACGATTAGTATCAACTTCTGTGTAATTAATATTTGCTACATATTCGTCTCCACTGCTATTATACTTAACAGTTCTTTTAAACTTAACAATATTATATGTATTCGATCTTGCTAAAGGCTCATCATTTAATAATATTTGAACATCATCAGTATTAATATCATTAGTTGATGACTCAACACTAAAACGAGCTACTTTATTTAAAACTTCTTGATTAGTAATTTGATCAAATGTATCTTCAGCATCAGCATAATTGTCATACTCAGCAATGACTTCTTCATTTTCACCATCATTGACTACAACTTTATATTCTTGGTTTTCGTTTTCCTCTTTAATTTGTTTCATGTCTTCTTCAGTAGGATCAATAAATTCAATTTCACCATCCTCATTAATTACAAAAAAACTATCATCAGTAGGAATAGATTCATCCTCAGCTTCTACTTTATTTTGATTTGAAACATTTATAACTAACCCTATAACTAATGTTAATGAGATAACTAACATACACAATTGACAGATTTTTTTTCTCATTAAAACACCCCTTCTTTCATTACATTCCGAATAAAATTATATATGAAGGTCACATAAAATTCAATTGATTTTAGGCTTTTTCAACAAAAAAAGACGATTTTATTAGCAGATTTCCCATAATCTGCTAATAAATATCATCTTTCTTTTAAATCTTCCAAATTATAAGGTGTTTCCTGATAAACATAATAGTTTAACCAATTTGCAAAAATCAAGTAAGCATGAGAACGCCATTTGACTTGTATTTCATTATTGACATCATCATTCAAATAATAATTTTTTGGCATTTCACTGATAATATCTGGATTAGACAAATCTCTTTTATATTCCTTATCTAAAGTATCAGGATCATATTCAGGATGTCCAGTCACAAAAAAACGTGATCCATCTTTTGAAGCAACTATATAAACTCCTGCATCCTTTGATTCAGCTAAAATATCTAAGTCATCTATCTTTTCAATATCTTCTTTAGATACACTGGTATAACGTGAATGAGGTGCATAAAATTGATAATCAAAACCTCGCAAAATTTTTCTTTGCATTTTTTCAACATTCGTATGATGTAAATATACACCAGTTAATTTATGTGGTAATAGATACTTAGAAACACCATAAAAATAATGTAAGGCTGCCTGTGCTGCCCAGCAAATAAAGAAGCTGCTAAAGACATGTGTTTTAGACCATTCTAATAATGTTGTCAATTCATCCCAATAATCCACATCTTGAAATTCAAGTTTTTCAACTGGTGCTCCTGTAATAATTAAACCATCATATTTATTGTCTTTAATATCATCAAAAGTTTTATAAAAAGCTAACAAATGTTCTTTTGAAACATTTTTAGACTCATGACTTGCCATGTGAATCCAATCTACTTCAATTTGTAAAGGTGTATTAGATAATAATCTTAATAATTGTGTTTCCGTTACAATTTTGGTAGGCATAATATTTAAAATTAATAACTTTAACGGTCTAATGCGTTGTGTTGTTGCACGTGTTTCACTCATAATAAATATATTTTCTTCTTTTAATATTTTAGCAGCAGGTAAATTATCTGGTATTTTGATTGGCATAATTATTTCCCCTCATTTCTCGCTTCATTTTATCATATTTCATAAAAGACTTGAATATCTTTTAAAAAGAAATCAACTCATTAAAAAGCTGAATAATAAATGCATCACTCATTCCTGCTAGATAATCTATAATACTTTTTTCAAAAGCTTGAGAATCATGGATAAAATCATAAACAACATGATTATGATATTCATTTTTTCTCGAATAATTTTCTATAACAGCGTATTTTTCTAGCCACGCTAAATAATGACCTATTAACTTTGGATATTGTTTTAAATCCTGCTTTAAATCTTTAATAAAATCATCATGATTTTTATAATCATATAAAAAATCAAAAATAGAATGCAAAATTAAAGACACATATTTTTCATGAACTTGAACCCTTTTAATTAAATAAATATTTTGATAATTGAATTTCATAATAAATTTCATTTTATCAAAAGCTTCCTGAGATAAGCCGATTCCTTTTTCTACACAAGAATTTTCCACCACATCATGTATAAAATAATTGACAACAGAACCATTATTAATCGCATGAAATTGATAATTCCCCATTTGATTTAATTGTGTTCTTAATTCATCAATTTGAGATTGTGTTAAAACATTTAAACGTAAAGCATCTTCAATATCTCTAGCCAAATAAGCAATTTTATCAGCCATCTTTACAACACATCCTTCATATGTCCATGGATTGTATTGTCCTGCATATTGATAATCATTAAGATTGATATATTCTTTTCTTCTTTGAATATATTTTTGATTCATTTCTCCACAATGAGATATAATTCCATCACGTACAGCATATGTAAGATTTAAATTATGCTGATAATGGTTATTATCTTCTAATAATTCAATATGATCAACAAAATGCAAACTATTTTTTTCATGCCAGAACTTATCTAAATCATGAGATTTAGCAATATCAGTCAAAATAGTTTCACCACCATGCCCAAAAGGTGCATGACCTAAATCATGTCCTACTGCAATGGCTTTTGTAAGTTCTGTATTTAGACCCAGTTGATGTGCAATTGTATATGAGATAGACTCAACCAGATTGACATGTTCACTGCGTGTACAGACATGATCATCTTCGACAGCAAAAAAAACTTGTGTTTTATGTTTTAAACGACGATACGCTTGTGAAAAGATAATTCTGGTATAATCTCTTGCAAAATCACTTCTTAAGTCATATCTTCTTTGATATATATCTTCACATCTTTGTACAGCCAGCTCATATTCAGAATGTCCTTCAAACATACCATAGTCACTGAATTTTTGTTTTTCCATTTCTACTACCTCTCATTTATGATATATTTATGTTATACTAAAAAAGAGGTGAAAGCAATGAATACACAATTATTTTTACAGCAAGCCTATGAATTAGTGAAAGATGAGGAAAATATCACTGCTAACCTGGCAAATATGTCTGCTTTCTTAAATGAAATCATTCCAGATATTAATTGGGTAGGATTTTATCTCGTTGATAATCATGAACTCATTTTAGGTCCTTTCCAAGGTAAAGTAGCTTGTTTAAGGATTCCTATTGGTCAAGGTGTTTGTGGTAAAGCAGCTTTATTACATCAAACAATATGTGTCGCAGATGTACATCAATTTAGTGGTCACATTGCTTGTGATAGTCGTAGTAAAAGTGAGATTGTTATTCCTATAATCGTACAAAATGAATTAATGGGTGTCTTAGATATTGATTCTCCCTATTTTAATAGATTTACTTTAAATGATCAGGATTTTTTAGAAAAAATAGTAGAAATTATTGCTGAATATATTTTTAAAAAAGGACAACGTTCACAATGAACACTGTCCTTTTTACATTTTAAATTCTATTGTA
Organism: Massilimicrobiota sp. SW1139; assembly: GCF_012027715.1. Lineage (NCBI taxonomy): Bacteria > Bacillati > Bacillota > Erysipelotrichia > Erysipelotrichales > Erysipelotrichaceae > Massiliimicrobium > Massilimicrobiota sp. SW1139. The sequence goes on from NZ_SJOR01000021.1 coordinate 31,906, forward strand.
TGTTCTATTTTTTAATAACTTTTTCAACTAATTCAACAACTTCTTCCATTGTTGTACAATTAATTGCCTGATTAGCTAAATCAGCCATTTCTTTTTGAGATAATTCTCTAATTAATTTTCTTTGTGCCAAAATTGAAGTTGCAGACATTGAGAATTCATCTAATCCTAAACCAAGTAATAATGGAGCTGCCATTGGTTCTCCTGCCATTTCTCCACACATACCTGCCCATTTTCCTTCTTTATGTGCTGATTCAATAACATGTTTAACCAATCGTAAGATTGAAGGGTTAAATGGTTGATATAAATAAGATACACCTGAAGACATTCTATCAGCAGCGAATGTATATTGAATTAAATCATTAGTACCAATTGAGAAGAAATCAACTTCTTTAGCAAATTGATCAGCTAAAACTGCAGCAGCAGGAATTTCAATCATGATACCAACTTGTAAAGTATCAGATACTTTAACACCTTCTGCAACCAATTTTTCTTTTTCTTCCATTAAGATACCTTTAGCTTTTCTAAATTCTCCTAATGTCGCAATCATTGGGAACATGATTCTTAAATCACCGTAAACAGAAGCTCTTAATAATGCTCTTAATTGAGTTCTAAAAATATCTTCTCTTTGGAAGCATAAACGAATTGCACGTACACCTAAGAATGGATTCATTTCTTTAGGTAAATCAATAGCTTCGATTTCCTTATCTCCACCAATATCAAGTGTTCTTACAACAACAGGTTTACCAGCCATACCTTCTAAAATTTCTTTATATACTTCAAATTGTTTATCTTCACTTGGTAATTCAGCAGATTCCATATATAAGAATTCAGTTCTAAATAAACCTACACCTTCACCACCATTTTCTTTAACACCAGCTAAATCTTTTGGTGAACCGATGTTTGCAACTAATTCAACATGATGACCATCAGTTGAAACTGTTTTTTCATTAACTAATTTCTTTAGTTCTTCTCTATATGCAATATATTCATCACGTTTTTGAGTATATTCTTTAATAGTATCTTCATCAGGATTGATCATAACAACTCCTTCAATACCATCAAGAGCAATCATATCTCCATCTTTAACTTCATCAGTCACTGTTTTACAAGCAACAACAGCAGGAATTTCCAAACTTCTTGCCATGATAGCAGAGTGTGAAGTTCTTCCACCAATATTTGTAGCAAATCCTCTAACTAAATTTTTATTTAATTGTGCTGTATCAGAAGGTGTTAAATCATCAGCAATAATCACAACTTCTTCATCAATTAAAGCAGGGTTAGGTAATGATTTTCCTAAAAGATTAGCTAATAAACGACGAGAAACATCTTTAATATCAGCAGCTCTTTCTCTAAAGTATTCATCACCCATAGATTCAAACATTGCTACAAATGTATTAGCTACTTCTTCTAAAGCAGCAGCTGCATTACATTTTTCATTTTTAATTTTATCTTCAACTTGTGTTTTTAATTCAGGATCAGATAAAACCAAAGCATGTGCATCAAAAACTGCAGCTTCTTCAGCAGATAAATTTTTTGAAGCAGCTTCCTTAATAGCTTCAAGTTGCTTACTTGTGCAATCCATTGCATCTTCATAAGCTTTAATTTCTTTTTCTACATCTTCAACAGTTTCTTTAGTTACTGTTAAATCAGGCATAACTAATTTGTATGCTTTAGCAATTGCAATACCATTAGATGCCGCAATACCTTTAATCATTGTCATTTTGACCTACCTCCATATAAATTTATTTTACCTTATTTTCAATATAAAATAAAGATTAAACTTTCTATATTTATTAAATTTATAATGAGGTTAAATTTATAATTTTCAAAATATGAAAATATAGCTTTTCATTTCACTATGCTTGTTATATAATAAAAGTATATTATAGGAGGGACAAAGATGGAAGTCATTATTGTAAAAGATTATGAAGAAGCAAGTCAAAAAGCTTGTGAAATTATGTTGAATGTTGTTAAAAACAATCCAACTGCTAATTTAGGTTTAGCTACGGGATCTACACCTATTAGACTTTATGAATTGATGAGAGAAGATCACAAGAAAAATGGAACTTCATACAAAGGTATTAAATCATTTAATCTTGATGAATATTTTGGTTTAGATCAATCTCATCCTCAAAGTTATCATTATTTTATGTGTCATAACTTATTTAATGAATTAGATATTGATATGAATAATGTTCATGTTCCAAAAGGAAATGGCAATATTGATGAAGAATGTAAAGCATATAACCAATTATTAGAAGACAATCCTATTGATATTCAATTATTAGGAATTGGTTCTAATGGACATATTGGTTTCAATGAACCAGGAACACCTTTTGATTCAGTTACTCACAAGGTTGATTTAAAACAATCTACAATTGAAGACAATGCACGTTTATTCTTTAATGGTAAAATTGAAGATGTACCTACTCAAGCAGTAAGTATGGGGATTGCAAATATTATGAAAGCTAAAAAAGTGCTTCTTATTGCTTCTGGTGAAGGAAAAGCAAAAGCTATTCAAGCTACAGTTGAAGGACCAAAAACAACAGATGTACCTGCAAGTGCTTTACAAGATCATCCTGATTGTATTTTAGTTGTTGATGAAGCTGCTGCAAGTTTATTAAAAAATAAATAAAAGATAAAAACTCCAATCTTGGAGTTTTTTTTGTTGCACTTGTTATGATAAATCATCTAG